>CANDMV010000032.1 GCA_947385875.1 uncultured Eubacterium sp.
ACACATATTCACACACTCTTTCCCTACACGACGCTCTTCCGATCTATGGGACTGCGCGATACAGTCCCATAAATAATGATATTCATTTGTTACGGTTTGGCCCGGTACTTTGCATTTTACTTCTTTTCTTTTAGTTTTGCAAATACACTTTGTAGTACGATGAAGAAGCACAGCAGTGCGGCTACTGCGATATTTGACCACGAGCTTAACAGCTTGCCGTTGGTTTTTACCAGTGTTGAAATCGTACCGTTGATTAAAACCCCAAAGAAGGATCCGATGACATTTCCAACACCTCCTGTCAAAAGCGTGCCGCCGATGACAGAAGAGGCAATAGCATCCATTTCCAACCCGGTTGCCTGCTGTACGTTGCCGGACATCGTATTCAGGCAGAAGCAGATGCCGCCGATCGAGCATAAGAAGGAGGACAGCACATAGGCTTTCAGCTTGGTCAGAGGTACATTTAATCCCATCATTACGGCAGACTGCTCATTACCGCCTACTGCATAAAGGCTGCGTCCGAATTTCGTATAGCGCAGCATGATAAAAACAGCGATCAGTACAAGCAGTGCAACGACTACAGTCAGTCGGATAAATGGAATCTGCAGCGCGCCGGTTTTTTCATTAACATAGGAACCAAACGGAAGTTCAATCTTGATATTTGCGATACTTTTAAACCACTCGTTGCTGATGGACACCTGATCGGTAGAAATAACGGCTGTCATGCCTCTGCCGAAAAACATTCCTGCCATCGTAACGATAAATGGCTGAATCTTTAAATAGCCTACGCAGAATCCTTGTACGATACCGAATGCAATACCGATGATAAGGATCAGTACGCATAATAACGGTGCACTCATGCCCCAGCGCTCCATGCCGACTGCGAGAAACATGCAGTCTAATGCAATCAGGGAGCCTACGGAAATATCGATTCCGCCGGTAAGCATGACACATGTCATGCCGCAGGTGACACATAAAAGACCTGCATTATTGATTAATATATTTAAAAATGTCTGTAAGTGCCCGAAGCCTTTACTGCTGTATATCACACAGCCAGCCACATACATGACGAAAAACAGTCCAATCGTAATGATTAAAAGAAGGGTATTACTGTTTATTTTCTTGCCTTTCATGCTGTGGCACCTCCTTTGGATAATTCTCGTTTTTCAGACAGGCGTTTCATAAATGCTTTGAATGGAGGAGCCTGAATGGTTACAATAATGATTACGACGATCGCTTTGTAGACAGGCGCCTGTTCGGTCGATACACCGAGAGCATACAGTGTCGTTGTAATTGCCTGAATCGTGTAAGCGCCGATAATAGAACCAGCCAGACGGAACTTTCCGCCGCCCAGACTGTTTCCGCCTAATGCGACAGCCAGAATGGCATCCAGTTCAAAATTCAATCCGATATTGTTCGAGTCTGCAGATGTAATTCTGGAGGAAGCCACAATACCTGCGATTCCAGCACATAGTCCGCATACAATATAGCAGAGGAAAATTATTTTTGAGGAGTTTAAACCTGCGATTCTGGAAGCCTTTTTGTTAATGCCGACGCTTTGTATGTACAGTCCCAGAGCCGTGTATCTAAGCAGAAGGGATATGATGAGAATGCACAGCGCGGCGATTACAATCGGAGTCGGGAGCGGGCCTAAGAAGCTTCCGAAAAATCCAAACGCGTCATTTCTTACATATACAATTAAATTGTTGCACAGCAGCAGGCCGATCGCTCTGGCTGCCGAGAATAAAATCAGGGTCGCCACCATAGGCTGCACATTTAAATAGGCGACTAAAAAGCCGTTAAACGCGCCGCAGACACAGCCCATTAAAATACCGCCGATCACGCCGACAGCCAGCGGCATAGCCAGCTCGCTTGCAGAGGCAACGCCATAGCCTGCCAGAAGCATACAGCAGAAGGAGGCGGAAAGTGACATGACAGAACCGACAGAAATATCTGTTCCGGCAGAGGAAGATACTACAAGTGTCATGCCGATTGCCAGAATCGCAATCTCGCTTCCTCTGTTTAAAATATCAATTAAGCGGCCGTATAAGACACCGTTTCGCATGGAAATTGTAAAAAAGTTGAATGCGAAATTGCCGTTTGCAGCATCATATAATACATTCAGCAGCATGACCAGCAGCATACAGAATACGGGAAGAAACAGCTGCATTCCTGTTATTTTTTTTATTTTATTCATCCGATCCACCTCCCGCGATTGCCTTCATAACGGTTTCCTGAGTAAGCTTTCCGGTAATCTCACCGACTTTTTCACCGTCTCTTAACACGCCCATCTTTGAGCAGGTACGGAGCATTTCTTCGATCTCGGAGGAAATAAAGATCAGGCTCTTTCCTTCATCGGCTAATTTCAGCACCAGTTTTTGAATCTCTGTCTTCGTCCCGACGTCAATTCCACGGGTAGGCTCATCCAGAATTAAGAAATCCGGGTCTGTAGCCAGCCATCTGCCCAGAATGACTTTCTGCTGATTACCACCGGACAGCTGTTTGATGAGTGTTTCTCTGCTGGCGGTCTTTACCTGAAGCATTTTAATATATTTGTCTGTCAGAGCGATCTGTTCACGCATAGGAATCAGACGGAACATGCCGCGTTTGGCCTGCAGAGCCAGAATCATATTCTCACGGACAGACAGGTCTCCGATAATGCCTTCCGCTTTTCTGTCGTCTGGAAGGAGGCCCATGCCGAGATTCATGGCATCTATCGGTGATTTGATTGTGACTTCTTTTCCGTTTACTTTGAGTGTGCCGCTCTGATTTCTGTCTGCGCCGTATATAACCCTCGCCAGTTCACTTCGTCCTGAGCCGAGCAGGCCCGTTAAGCCGACCACTTCTCCTTTGTGTATGGTGAGGCTGAATGGCTTGATCGTTCCTTTATGGCTGAGCGATTTTGCATCGATGAAGATTTCCGCGTTACTGAAATCTTTGGCTTCGTCGGTTTTAATGGCTGCCATATCGTCAAAATCCTTACCCATCATGGCTGCGACCAGCTTGACTCTTGGAAGCTCTGCAACCGGATATTCTCCTACCAGGGTGCCGTTGCGTAATACAGTAATCCTGTCACAGACAGCATATACCTGTTCCAGAAAGTGGGTGACAAATACGATTCCCACGCCTTTGTCACGAAGCTGTGTCATCAGCTTGAACAGTTTTTCTACTTCGTTGTCGTCCAGTGATGAGGTAGGCTCATCCAGAATCAGTACCTTACAGTCCATATCCACGGCGCGGGCAATGGCGATCATCTGCTGCAGCGCCAGAGAATATTCTTCCAGATTCTGGTTTACATCTACCGGCATATCAAGGTCTTTCATTATTTTCTGGGACTTCTTAGTCATAGTTTTCCAGTCAATCGTTCCGAGCTTCGTCCTTGGTTCTCTGCCGATAAAGAGATTTTCTGCAACGCTTAAGTTGCCGCAGAGGTTTACCTCCTGATATACGGTGGAGATTCCTTTTTTCTGGGCATCTAATGTGGAATGGTTTACTACCGGCCCGTCGATGCCGTCTACATGGATTTCCCCTGCCTGAAAGGCATTGATGCCGGTCAGACATTTAATTAGTGTGGATTTTCCTGCACCGTTTTCGCCCATCAGTGCATGGATCTCTCCCTTTCGAAGTGTAAAATCTACGTTGTCAAGAGCTTTTACGCCCGGAAAAGTCATGGAAATCCCTCGCATGGTCAATACTACATTATTATCCATAATGCCATCCTTTCCATTAAGAAAGGGAGACCTTTAAGCCTCCCCTTCGAAATCACTCAACTTACTTCTTTCGATTTGTGGAGTATCCACTTCTAATTAGTACTGAGCGTCAATAATTTCCTGCGTAACTACTGTAAGCTCCTGCTCTTCTCCATTTACAGTTATGGATGAGAGTACATCTTCATTTACAAACCAATGCTCTGTCATATAGACTTCTTTTTCCGGTGTCTCGCCATTCTGGATCTGTTTGATTACTTTCTCTACATCCGGCGCTGCCAGCGGGTTACACTCGAAGTCTGCATTAATATCGCCGCTCATGACTTTTTCAAGGCCTGCGGTACATGCATCGAATGATATTAAGATGACGTCTTTGCCTACGCCGTATTCGATACCGGCATTTTTCATAGCTGTCATTGCACCGAATGCTTCGTTATCATTCTGGCAGATGACTACATTAAACTGTCCTTCATAAGATTTGATATAAGACTCCATGACTTCCTGTCCGCCGGCTTCTGTAAAGTCTCCTGACTGAGAATCTAAAATCTTCCATCTGTTTGCATCTGCAATTTCCTTAAATCCATCGGTACGTCCGATTGTCGCGGAAGAGCCTGTGGAGCCTTCGATCACCAATGCGTTTACTTCACTGATGCCCTTGTTGTCTGTGTAGGCTTTCAGCCATTCGCCGGCTGCAAGACCTTCTGTCTTAAAGTTAGAGCCTACCCATGATACATATTTGTCAGAATCATCGATTGTACGGTCAATGACAATGACTGGAATGCCTGCGTCTTCACATTCTGTCAATACGGTATCCCATCCGGTAGATACGATTGGGTCAACAATAATGTAATCCACAGCCTGCTGGATAAATCCACGGATTGCTTCGATCTGTGCAGCAGGGTCATTGTCACAGTCAACAAACTGTAAATCATATCCGTTATCAGCAGAGAATACGTCCTGGCAAGATTTGGTAGAGGCAGTACGCCAGTCGGATTCATGACCGACCTGAGCAAAGCCGATCGTGAGTGTCTCACCGCTGCCGCCGGCTGCATCGCCATCAGAAGCATCACCATCAGCTGCATCGCCATCAGAAGCATCACCATCAGCTGCATCGCCGTCAGAAGCATCACCGTCAGCTGCATCGCCGTTTGAAGCATCGCCGTCAGCTGAGCTGCTGTTTGATGGGCTGCTGCCGCATCCTGTCATGAAAGCTGCTGTGACTGCCGCACACATCATTAAACTCACAATTTTCTTTTTCATACAAAAATCCTCCATCTTTTTATAAATTTTTACTAAGAAATTGTTGCTTGATGAAGGTATTATATCGTTTCTGCACAAAAAGAGATACGGAGTTATTTTTGAATTTTGTACGTTTTTTTATCAAATTTTGAACAAATCATGAATAAAGTATGATATTTTACGAAAAAAGTTTAATTTTTTACGCAGGGGATTACAAGCTGCAGCAGAGTGCCCTTGCGGTGTGTGCTTTCAATCGTCAATTCGTATTCCGGCCCATAGTATAGGCGGATTCTCTGGTTGATGTTGAACAGGCCGAAGCCGGAGGATTCCTGATCTCTGGTGCGTTCTCCGCGTATCAGCTGCCTTACTTCGCGCAGACGTTCTTGTGTCATGCCTATGCCGTTGTCTTTTACCTGAAAGACCAGATTCTCACCTTTTTTTTCGCCTGTTACTTGGATATGTCCAAGACCTCTTTTGTTTTTGATCCCGTGGTACAGTGCATTTTCGACTAATGGCTGTAAGGTCAGCTTCAATATTTCATACTGGCATATTTCTTCAGAAATGCATATATCATATTCCAGTATGTCCTGATAGCGGAACTGCTGAATCTCCAGATAGCTTTGAATATGCAGTTTTTCTTCGTCTATGGTGATAAAGTCCTTTCCTTTGCTGAGCGTAGTCCTGAAAAAATCAGAGAGAGAGGTTACCATTTTTACGACCTGCTCGGTATCTCGTGATTCTGCGAGCCATATGATCGTGTCCAGCGTGTTATACAAAAAATGCGGATTGATCTGCTCCTGCAGCAGTTTTAATTCAGCAGCCCTTAAATTCAGCTGTTCGATGCGGATGTCTTCCACCAGCTTGCCAATCTCTTCCACCATTCGGTTGAAGCTGTCATTTAAAATCCCCAGCTCGTAAGTGCCGGTCTCTTCCATCCGTACAAAAAAGTTACCCTGTCCGGCCTGTTTTGCTGCCATGCACAGCTTTTGAATGGGGTTTGTAATGCTGCGGATAATTTTTTCACTGACAATCGCGGCGCTGATAAAGATGACTGCCATTCCAATGCTTAAAAAGAAAATGGAGTTTTCTACATTCTTTCGTATGTCCAGGCGCAGCTTTTCTAAATGTGCTGCCTGTCCGTAGATATATTTTTGTATATGCTCTTGGATCAGGTCTGTTAAGACGCGTACATTTAAATCCAGCTGGTTCATGTTTTTATCATAAGAACCGCTGACAGAGGCATCTTCTTTTATTTCATTCACCCTGTCTTCTAAAATGTTGAGGCTTTTGATAATTCTCTTTAAATTTTCTCTGGCGCTGTCAGAATCTGTGGTATCATAAAGCTCGTAAAATGTATCTCTGGCTTCGTCAATCATGGCCTGAGGCTGTTTGGCATCGACCAGTTCATCCGCGCGGTCGCCATTTACGACAATAATATACATTAAATAATCCATGTCTTCTTTAAATACAATATTATAGGTATTGGCCAGGGTAATATTTTTAACCACGGCATCATACTGCTCCGACACGCTGTTTGTCAGTACCAAAAGGTATACCATCATACAGGTGAGGGGAAACAGACAGATGCCGAGCAGCAGATACAGCAGGCTCTTCATGGAGGTCTGCCTTTTTTCTGAGGATTGTTTATTTTTAAAGATCGGTCGATTCTTAAAGAGAGAAATGTTCGGTTTTTTCATAATGCCCCCTTTGATGCTGATTCGTCCTTCTGAGATCGGAAGAGAGTTTTGGCGGAATGTCTATTTCGCGCGGTACTCCCTCGGTGTGCATTCTTGAGTCTTTTTAAAGAGATAGCTAAAATAATGGGCATCCCGGTATCCGACGGCAAAGGCAATATCCGATGTTTTCATGGTAGAATTACGCAACAGCTCTTTTGCTTTTTCCATCCGCACATAAGTAAGGTATTCTACGAAGGTCTGACCTGTTTCCTGACTGAAAATCGTACTGAAATGGTTCGGGCTTAAATTCACGCTTGCTGCTGCTGTGTTTAAGGAAATATCCTCGTTTTTAAAATTTTGCCGGATATATTCTTTTGCGTATTCCAAAAGCTGTGCATATTTTTTCTGTGACACAGCGTCTCTTAGGCGTATGGCGGTTTCCAGTACATGCTGCAGATAGGACACTGTCTGACTGACGGATGATACAATATCTGTCATAGAATTAAAATCTCC
Source organism: uncultured Eubacterium sp. (assembly GCA_947385875.1). Classification (GTDB taxonomy): domain Bacteria; phylum Bacillota; class Clostridia; order Lachnospirales; family Lachnospiraceae; genus Eubacterium_J. Next base: position 7,133 of record CANDMV010000032.1, read on the forward strand.
GCATTCTTGTACCATAACCTCAGAATCGTATCCCAGCTTTTCTAAGGTGCCTGCTGCTGTAATATAGGCATCCATAGTGATGTATTGGCGAAAAAGTAAAGACTGGATGCTCTGTTCTCCCAGACTGTGAAAATATTCTTCGACAAAATCCGGGATTTCTTTTTGCAGTCCGGTAGCAATAAAACGTTCGATGGCATTTTGCTCCAGCTGTTTTACATTTAAGCTGCCGAGGCTTAGCTTTTCATCAGTCATTGTCTGCTCAGACTGCGTCTGTCCGGTTACAATCTGGTTTCGTTCCCAGAGGTAGCGGTAGGCGTAGGCATGGCTTGCCTTTGCAAAGCAGACCTTCAGCTCGCTGAGCCTGTCTACCGTAACGCCTGCACCGCCAAAGTACTCTGCATCAGGATATTCACGCATAGCCTGCTCTATATTCTTAAGAAACTGCGGCAGAAGTTTTTTCAGGTTACCATCGCTGTCTTCGCCGGAGCCTTTTAGAAGAAAGACGAAGCCCTCCAGTGCACCCCGGTCTATCATAATAATTTGTTTTGTTTTTTCAGCGATTTCTTCCAGACGGGCGGAGATTTGATTGCGTTCATCGGAATAGTTTTCCGCGCCTTCTGCAGTAAATACTTGGAAAAGCACGAGATTGTACTGGTTGGCCGCCAGCTCCATGCCGATTTCACGGCCTTCCTCCAACAGGGCAGATACTGCGTATTCTCCTGAGATCAGCCTGCCGAACAGCTTTTGCTTTGCCAATCGGCCGCTTTCAGCCCGTTCCTTTTGATATGCCAGAAGAAATTGTTTTTGCTGGCGGTCTTCTTCGATGATTTTTGCCATTTTCTTTACGGCTTCCAGAAGCTTAGCGCCGGTAATCGGTTTGAGGAGATAATCTGCGATTCCTATGTTAATAGCTTCCTGCGCGTATTCAAATTCGTTGTAGCCGCTTAGTACTAAAATCTTAATGTCAGGCAGCTCTTTTTTCACCAGACGGCTGAGCTCTAAACCGTCCATAAATGGCATTTTAATATCTGTAATAAGTATATCCGGCTTTGTATTCTGGATCAGTGGGTAGGCCAGCTCTCCGTCGCTGGCTTCTCCGACAAAATCAAATCCTTCCTGCTGCCAGTTAATATTTTTTTTGATTCCCTGACGGATAATGATTTCATCTTCTACTAAAAATATTTTTATCTTTGTATCCATATGCTGTGTTCACCTGATTTTTGTTTGATGTTATCGTTTGATTGAGGCGGCCATCCTGTTATTGGGATGGTATGGGCTGTGACCGATGGAGGCTTGTTTTGTAACAGATTTTACTTCATCGGCTGGAATATTTCAAGATAAAAGCAAATAATGCGGATAAATCCTCAAAACGGGGAGTGTAGATGTTACTTTTTATAGCATAGCCGCTTTTTGGCTGGGATGTGAAGCAATGTCAATAACTTAAGCTTTGCATAATTATGTAGTAATGCATGTTACATACTGGCTGTTTTTGATAAGCCTTGTAATAAAAATGCTGACGATGATACAGACAAAATCTTTAGCTGTGAGCCGCTGATCTAAGACCTGTTCACCTGATCCTGCTGTTACAGACAGGCATTTCATGAATATTTTATTTGCAACAGCTGAATCCAGTCAGCGATTTCTGTCCACGCTCTAGCTTGTAATATCAAGAGGTTTATGGTAGTATAAAACTAAAAAAACGAATGGGAAGGCAGGTAGGGATATTGACAGCGACCGAGCAGCATCAGGATGATTTACAGCGTTTGTGTGACTTGCGGCCTATAGATGATGATTTTATGCGCTGCATGTTCAAAGATAACATCCCGCCGGCAGAATTTGTGCTGCACATTATCACAGATAAGAAGGATTAGATTATCACTGACTGTGAAACGCAGAAGGATATGAAGAGATTAGCCAGGGCACGCCCGATTTGTCTGGATGCATACGGAACAGATTCAGCAGGAAAAAGGTACGATCTGGAAATCCAAAGACAGGAAGAGGGAGCAGATCCACACCGTGCAAGATACCCTTCCAGTGTGATAGATGTAGAGAATCTCCATTCCGGGCAGGAATTTAAAGAACTGCCGGACACCTATACGATTTTCATAATCGAGAAAGATTTTTACAGTAAAGGAGAACCGGTTTATCCGATTGAGAGGATGAACCTTGCCACTGGTAAATCTTTTGAGGATGGGGAGCATATTCTTTATGTGAATGGAGAATACCGGGGAGAATCCAATCTTGGAAAACTCATGCATGATTTTAACTGTACGCAGGCATGTGACATGCATTTTAAACTAATGGCAGACCGGACACGGTATCTGAAAGAAAATCCGAAAGGAGTGAATGAGATGTGCCGCGTCATGGAGGAAATGAGAAATGAATCCCTGAAAGAGGGAATAAGAGAAGGCATGAAAGAAGCAGCGCTCCGTATGTTAGCAGCTGGAAAATATGCCTTAGAAGAAATTGCAAATATTTCGGGACTTTCACTCGAAGAAGTAAATCAACTGAAAACAGAACGAAACGTATAAAGTATTGTCATAGAGCCGGAAATCTAGAATATAGTTTTTCCGGCTTTATTTTTGTGAAATTCAGTATACATTCTATTGTAATAGATTGTACAGTGAAGGTTTTTAAACTGTTACAAAAGATTTCTAATTTCTGCATAGCAGCTTTCCGGATTTTTTTTCTCAGCAATCTTTATCAGCTTTCTGCCCAGAATCTGATACATGATACGGTCTTCTTCATCCAGACAGTCCAAATGTTTTTTCACAGTATCAAAATCATTGCGTTCAATCGGCCCTGTCAGTGCCAAAACGCAGTCTTTTAATAGGATGTTTTCGATATTCTGCCGTACGAGCTTTTCGGTTGCGCTGACGGCTTCCTTGCGGGTGAATCCGCACTCTTCCAACAGGCGGTATCCGGTGTCTAGGACAGCAGCAACCTGATTGCTTAGAATACTTGCAGCTGTATGATATTTAGGCTTATATTTACTGTCAATACGGCATACAGTATTGCCGATTCCTATAAACAATTCGGAAACGGCCTCTACTGCCAAATCGTCTCCTTCGATCGTGAAAAAGGAATGATGCAGCTGTTCGTAAGAAGAAAAACGGCTGCTGAATGGCAGCATAGGATGGAGGGAGCAGCCGTACGCACCGACCTCATGGATTCCGGTAAAAACACTGGATGGAAGCGAGCCGCTGCAGTGGCATATGATTTTTTGTTCGATCGGCATATGCCGAATTTCTTCCCATATTGTTTGAATGATACTATCCGGAGTTGTAATAAAAATCAGGCTGCTTGACGCAATGAGGTCTTCCGTTTTAAAAAAACTGTTTGAAGAAGTAAATTGCGCAGCGCTTTTGGCTTCCTTTGTCTGGCTGTCATAATAACCAGAGAGTTTTATGCCGGATTCAGATAAATATTTTCCTAGAGAGCAGCCGACACGGCCTGCTCCAATCATACCTGTGACCATATTGGATTTCCTTTCTGCCATTATGCATCATCTTGGCGTTCATTATATACTATGTTACAGTGTACAGTCATCATCTTTTTGCCGGTGCGAACTGCCAGCATTTATCTGTATATTTTATCATATGGGAGACCGAGATGCTAGAGCGTGTTTGAAAAATCATTTCCGCGATCTGAACTGTTACGCACTGGCTTTTCATAATCAAAAGTGTTGCCAAAGTCCATGCAGAGCATAAGCTGTCAGGCAATCTATCTCGCCTGACACAGAATTCTTTGAAAGATGCTGTCTAACGCCGCTGTTCACAGCAATTTCACTAAGTAAAAGACTGGAATTTCATTGTCTTTTCTACTTTTTTTCTAGTTGCAATTTGCCAAATACCATGCTATAATACTAAACGGACGCTTTTGGAAAGAACCCTGAAACCGTCAAAAAATAAACAGATGTTCACATCAAAAATAACAGTTTTATGGTTTGACGATTGCAGGTGTAAGGAAAGGAGGATTTGCTGTGAAAGTAAGATCATCAGTTAAGCCTATTTGTGATAAATGCAAGGTGATTAAAAGAAAAGGAAGTATCCGTATTATCTGCGAAAATCCAAAACACAAACAGCGTCAGGGTTAATCAGAAGCTGTTGCGTACAGACAAGCAGATCATTGTAAGGAAACACTGTGCATTCATAAACCTTGTGGATGCTGTCGATGGTTTCCAATGTTTGGAGCGCATGTAACATATGCGTAATATTATGTGCGGCTGTCAGCAGGGATTTTTCGTTATTGTCTAGATTAGTTGGCAATTACGTCAGCCCTGCTGATTCATAATAAACAGCGGACACTGCTGGAACGCGCATCTTTTATGCCGAGGGGATGCGGGTAAAAAGTGTTATGCTTAGTGTGTATGGATGATGATGGAAATCTGGTTATGCGCATTAGCATTTTGGAAGAACGGGTGTATGCGCACATTTCAGGCCGGCTTACCGGAGCTGCATAGGTTCGTTTGGAAAATATTTGAAAATTATCACAAAATATACGAATTTAAGAAATTATGGAGGTGTAATACACATGGCACGTATCGCAGGTGTAGATTTACCAAGGGAGAAACGTGTGGAAATCGGTTTGACTTATATTTACGGAATCGGCAGATCCAGTTCGAACCGTATTCTTGCGGAAGCAAAAGTAAGCCCGGATACCAGATGCAGGGATCTTACCGACGATGAGGTAAGGAGAATCAGCGCGGTGATTGACGAATCACAGACCGTAGAAGGCGATCTGCGCAGGGAAATCGCGCTCAATATTAAGAGGCTGCAGGAAATCGGATGCTATCGCGGGATCCGTCACAGAAAAGGGCTTCCGGTGCGCGGACAGAAGACAAAGACCAATGCCAGAACAAGAAAAGGTCCTAAGAGAACGGTTGCAAATAAGAAGAAATAGTGGAAACCAATCAGAAAGAATACAGAAAGTAGGTTAGTTTAGAAATGGCTAAAAAAGTTGCAAAAAAAGTAACAAAAAAGCGTGTAAAGAAAAACGTTGAACGTGGTCAGGCACATATTCAGTCATCTTTTAACAATACGATTGTTACGATTACAGATACTGAAGGAAATGCCTTATCCTGGGCAAGCGCAGGCGGCCTTGGATTTAGAGGTTCAAAGAAATCTACTCCATATGCTGCACAGATGGCAGCAGAGACTGCTACAAAAGCAGCTCTTGTGCATGGTTTAAAAACAGTTGACGTAATGGTAAAAGGACCGGGATCAGGAAGGGAAGCAGCGATCCGTGCGCTTTCAGCATGTGGTCTTGAGGTTACGTCTATTCGTGACGTAACGCCGGTGCCTCATAATGGATGCCGTCCGCCAAAACGTAGAAGAGTGTAATTGTCTGTCGCGATAAATGTAAGGCGTCAAATGGTGATAGAATGTAATGTTTGTAACAGTTCGGCCCAGTACTTTGCATTTACTGCAAAGTACGTACCCGACGGGCATGATATAAGAATGTGTGGATTATGCCGAGAGGGTATCCGGCTCTTCGCCGAAAGCGAATTTTCAATGAGCCGGATTCCGTTACAGTGAAGCCGAAGGCTGAACTGTAACTAATGTTTAATTAGGAGGAATAGACTAAGATGGCAGTAAATAGAGTACCTGTACTGAAAAGATGTAGATCACTTGGTCTGGAGCCAAGTTATTTAGGGTATAATAAAAAATCCAAAAGAACGCTGCAGAGATCGAATCGGAAAATGTCCGAGTATGGCCTGCAGCTGCGTGAAAAGCAGAAAGCAAAATTTATCTATGGTGTATTAGAGAAGCCTTTCCATAATTATTATGAGAAGGCTGACCGTATGAAAGGCATGACAGGCGCAAACCTGATGACAATGCTGGAGTCAAGGCTTGATAATGTAGTTTTCCGTATGGGATTCGCGAGAACCCGCAGGGAAGCAAGACAGATGGTTGGTCATCAGTTTTTCCTGGTAAACGGTAGGAAAGTGCAGATTCCGTCATACCGTGTAAAAGCTGGTGATGTAGTTGAAGTCAGAGAAAATAAGAAAGGCCTTCAGAGAATGAAGGACATCGCAGAGGTGACAGCCGGAAGGCTTGTTCCAGAATGGCTCGATGTAAATCTGGAAGGTCTTCAGGGAACAGTAAAGGAGCTGCCTACCCGCGAAATGATCGATGTGCCAGTAGATGAAATGCTCATCGTCGAGTTATATTCGAAATAATTGATGTAACGCACACTTGATCCGAAAAGGAGGGACTTGGTAGTGTTCGATTTTGAAAGACCTAATATTGAAATAGCAGAAATTTCCGAAGACAAAAAATACGGCCGGTTCGTAGTGGAACCTTTGGAAAGGGGCTACGGTACAACGCTAGGCAATTCTCTTAGGAGGATTATGCTGTCTTCCCTGCCGGGAGTAGCCGTAAGTCAGGTGAAAATCGATGGTGTTTTGCATGAGTTCAGCTCCATTCCGGGCGTAAAGGAAGATGTAGCTGAAATCATTATGAACATTAAGAATCTGGCATTGAAAAATACCAGTAGTACAAACGAGTCTAAAGTTGCTTACATTGAATTTGAAGGCGAAGGCATAGTTACAGCCGCAGATATACAGGTAGATTCTGATATTTCTATTTTGAATCCGGAGATGGAGATTGCGCATCTGAATGGCGGGGCAGATTCAAAGCTGTATATGGAGCTTACGATTACAAAAGGCCGTGGATATGTCAGCGCAGATAAAAATAAGAATCCGGAATTACCGATTGGAGTAATTGCTGTAGATTCCATTTATACGCCGGTAGAACGTGTAAATCTGACTGTAGAGAATACACGTGTCGGACAGATTACGGATTACGATAAACTGACACTGGAAGTATTTACAAATGGGACTTTAGAGCCGGATGAGGCAGTAAGCCTTGCGGCTAAGGTGTTAAGTGAACATTTGAATCTCTTTATTGACCTGTCTGAAAATGCGAAGACGGCAGAAGTCATGGTCGAGAAGGAGGATAATGCGAAGGAGAAAGTCCTTGAAATGAACATTGATGAACTGGAACTGTCTGTTCGTTCTTATAACTGCTTAAAGCGGGCAGGCATCAATACGGTTGAAGAACTAACCAATAGGACGCCGGACGACATGATGAAGGTTCGTAACCTTGGACGTAAGTCTTTAGAAGAGGTATTAGCAAAGCTGAAAGAATTGGGACTCCAGTTAAATCCTGGAGACGAATAAATGCTGCTATTGGATACTAAGATTTTGACAAAGATTCTTAGGCAGCAGACAGCTGTCTGAAACTGACAGACAGCTGATGTAAGGCTGGGCTGATAAGCCCGCAAGTGTGCAGCCCGGTCAATTCTGACAGAGGAGTGTCCGCTCTGTCAGACATATGGCCTAGCCATATGCCAAGTGGCGAATTGACATGAAAATATCAGCATCCGGCAGGTAATTCCAAAGTGTGCTGCCGAATGTACCACGGATTTGGAGGAAAATAACAATGGGATCATATAGAAAATTAGGCAAATCAACTCCACAGAGAAAAGCATTACTGCGTAATCAGGTAACACAGCTGCTCTATCATGGCAAGATCGTAACGACAGAAGCAAGAGCAAAAGAAATCCGCAAGATTGCTGAGAAGATTGTGGCAATGGCGGTTCGTGAAAAAGATAATTACGATGAAGTAACGGTCAAAGCAAAAGTACCTCGTAAAAATGCTGACGGCAAGCGTGTGAAAGAGGTAATAGACGGCAAGCGCAGAACTGTGTATGATGAAGTGGATAAAACGATTAAGAAAGATCAGCCATCCAGACTTCATGCAAGAAGGCAGATGCTTAAAATTCTCTACCCTGTGACAAGCTCTGAGACAACTAGAAAAGACGGTAAGGTAGTAACTTCGAATAAGCGGAAGGATAAGAAAAAAATCGATTTAGTTGCCAGATTGTTTGATGATGTCGCACCAAAATACGTCGGCCGTAACGGCGGTTATACAAGAATTATTAAAATTGGCCCGCGTAAAGGTGACGGTGCAATGCAGGTAATTATTGAATTAGTATAGTTTTGTGATAAGAATATCATCGGTAAAAAACTGCTAGGAATGCAGGCGGAATGTCTGAATTCTTAGCAGTTTTTAATTACTATGAAAGTCCCATCGCGAAGCGGGCAGAGCTTACTGTGTTTTGGAAAGAGAAAGTGTAAATATGAATTCAGTACCTACGCCTTCCGTGCTGATAACATTGATGTTTTCATCATGTGCTTGTATGATTTCTTTTACGATTGATAGTCCCAGCCCGGTTCCGCGCTTATCCTTGCCGCGGGATACGTCTGTTTTGTAGAAACGTTCCCAGATCTTTTTCAGGCTTTCTTTTGGAATACCGATTCCGGTATCCTTGACTGACACGAACACTTTTTCATTTTTCTCTGTCGTCTCTACAGTAATCGAGGAGTCCGGATGGCTGAACTTAATCGCGTTATCGATCAGGTTGTAGATCACCTGCTGTATTTTTGCCATATCAGCGGTTACATATAGGTTTTGGCCGGATAAAATAAGTTCAATGGAGATGTGCTTTTCACTGCAGATTCCTTCAAAAGTCAGGGCGATCATGCGTATGATATAGTTAATATCAAAATTATTCATGTATAAGATCGTCTTTCCATGTGATCCGAATTTGTTCAGCTCCAGAATGCTGCTGGTAAGCTTATTTAACCGCTCCGTTTCAAATAAAATAATATTCAGATATTTATCCTGCATCTCGTATGGAATCGTGCCGTCCAGAATTGCTTCTACATAGCCTTTGATGGAAGTCAGGGGAGAGCGGAAATCATGCGACACATTTGATACAAATTTACGCTGATCGTCTTCCAGCGTGTTCAGCTCATTTGCCATGTAATCAAAAGCAGCGGCAAGATGACCGATTTCATCCTGTGTATGTATGTCGATTTTCTGTGAAAAATCACCATTAATATATGCGTCTGCGACGGAAGTAATTTTGCGGATCGGACGATAAATAAACAGCGAAAACAGCAGCAGGATAATAAATGCCAGTAAAAATATCAGCAGCAGCGTGATATATGCAACATTCAGCAGGTGGTAGGTGTGAGCGTTAAGGTCTGCCATCGGTTTATGAATGAGTACATAGCCGCGCACTTTATAGTTGGAGGTGATCGGAGCAAAAACGGTCAGGTAATCCTCGTCATAACGTCCATAGAACTGGCTGGTAATATAATATTTGCTGCCAAAATCATTGATATTAAATCCTTCGATGATTTTTTCATTTTGAAAAGCTTCCGCATCATTGGAATCTATAATAATCCGCCCGGAAGTGTCAATGACTTCGATCTGGGTATTCATGTAATTGCTGACAGTTTCTAAATGGATGTGAAGCTCAGAGAGCTCCATACTGCCGTTGTAATAGTTTGCGGCGTAATGAGAGGCAATTTTTGTGCATTCTGTGTACAGTGTCTGTGCCTGTGAAGTTTTTACCTGATTGTGCAGCCCGTAGTTTGTCAGCGTGGATACAAGAATAAATCCGAAAATTCCAAATATTAAATAGCCTAGTAAAAATTTGAGGTATAATGTTCTCTTCATAAAATGTCTTGTATCAGATCCTTTCAGCCGTAATAGAGTGTAAAAAAGTGTTTCAGCCGGTTTTATTTTACGATAAATTTATAACCAATGCCCCAGACAGTGGCGATGCCCCATTGGTCAGTATCCTTGATCTTTTCGCGCAGACGCTTTACATGGACATCTACGGTACGCGTGTCGCCGATATATTCATAGCCCCAGATATGATCTAGTAATTGTTCGCGCGTAAATACCTGATTTGGTGAAGAAGCCAGAAAATAAAGCAGCTCCAGTTCTTTTGGAGGCATTTCCAATGCTTTTCCGTTATATTCTACGCTGTAGTTGGACAGGTTTACAATCAGCCCCGGATATTCTACAAGCTTGAGGGACGGGGCTTCGACAGCAGGCTTGGCAGGCTGGTAGCGGCGCAGGACGGCTTTTACGCGGGCTACCATTTCCTTGGAGTCAAACGGTTTCATGATGTAATCGTCTGCGCCGAGCTCAAGGCCTAATACCTTGTCAAAGATCTCGCCTTTTGCTGACAGCATGATGATCGGGATATTGCTCTTGGCACGTATTTCGCGGCAGACCTGATAGCCGTCTATGCCGGGCAGCATCAGGTCTAATAAAATCAGGTTCGGAGCAAACTGCTGGTAAGCGTGAAGTGCTTCCTCGCCGTCATGAACCATTTTTGTTTCAAAGCATTCTTTTGTAAGATAGAGAGAGATGAGTTCGGCGATATTTACGTCGTCATCTACAATTAATATTTTTTGTTTTGCAGCCATAGAAACTCCTTTTGACTATTTGTATAAGATTATTTGAATTCAACGATTGTTACGCCGGAATCCCCCTCGCCAAACTCGCCCAGATGAAAGGAATCAACGTATTTTATACGCCGAAGATGTGAGTGCACAGCGCTTCTTAAAGCACCGGTTCCTTTCCCGTGCACGACACGTACTGTGGACAAATGGGACAGGTAAGCATCATCCAGATATTTGTCCAGCTCCATGAGCGCTTCATCTACTGTCTTTCCAATCAGCATGATTTCAGCGGAAATAGATGAGGATTTGGACATTTTGCCGATACCTGTTCTGGAAGATTTTTTGGAAGATGCAGGTTTTGGCTCTTCAATCAATTCCAGATCTTTAATGTTCGCCTGTGTACGGAGGATGCCCATCTGTACGAATAAATCTCCTTTTGCATTTGGAAGCGTAGATACGGTACCGCGCTGATTGAGTGACAGTACTCGCACTGAATCGCCGAGACGGAGTTTTTTTGGAACCTTGTGGTTTGCGGCCGGCTGTTTCTGGTTCTTGGTAATACGGGCTTCGGCTTCATTCATTTTACCCCGCAGGGCAGAACGTTCTTTTTCCAGATCGCTTGCAGTAGGATTTGTCGTGCCGAATTTATGAAAATTGCGGATGCTGGCATCCGCAGCATCTTTGGCTTCTTTTAATATGGCAAGCGCCTGTTCGTTTGCTTCTTGTATGATTTTATCACGGCGGCTGTCTAGTTTTTCCTGCTTGCTTTCAGCCTGTGCATGGAGTCTTTCCAATTCCTGCTTGTATTGTTCGATTTCCAGACGCTCCTTTTCAATCGTACTGCGGCTGGATTCCAGATCAGCAATCAAGTCCTCAAAATTCTGCTCATTGGAAGTAATGCGTGTCTTGGCATCTGCGATAATGTCGTCCGGCAGGCCCAGCTTGCCGGAGATGGCAAAAGCATTGCTCTTTCCAGGTATGCCGATTAAAAGACGGTAGGTCGGGCTTAATGTTTCTACATCAAATTCGCAGCAGGCATTCTGCACGCCATTGGCAGAGAGGGCAAATATTTTTAATTCACTGTAATGTGTAGTAGCCATTGCGCGCACGCCGAGCGTATGAAGTCTGGATAATATTGAAATCGCTAAAGCAGCGCCTTCTGTCGGGTCAGTTCCAGAGCAGAGCTCATCGAACAGTACAAGGGAATTTGGTGTTACCTTCTTTAAAATTGTCACAATATTGGTCATGTGTGAGGAGAACGTGCTCAAGTTCTGTTCAATGCTCTGTTCATCACCAATGTCTGCGTATACATTTTCAAATATAGCCAGCTGTGAGCGGTCGCCGGCAGGGATATGAAGACCGGCCTGTCCCATAAGCGTCAATAGTCCGACGGTTTTTAACGAAACAGTCTTTCCTCCGGTGTTTGGACCGGTGATGATAAGAAGCTTAAATTCATCGCCTAAAGTAACATCAATCGGCACGACTGTTTTTTTATTCAGCAGCGGATGGCGGCCGCGGCGGATGTGTATGAATCCTTCTGTATTAAATATAGGGGCGGCACCGTTGTGATCCTGTGCGAGGTTTGCCTTTGCAAATATAAAGTCCAGCGTGGTGAGCAGTTTATAGTCGTTCAGCAGCGCTTCTGCGCTTCCTGCTACCTGATTGCTTAAATCGGCTATGATTTTGTCAATTTCTTCTGTTTCTTTTAGAAATAGTTCTTTTAGTTCATTGTTCAGATTCACTACACTTGAAGGCTCTATGAACAGGGTTGAGCCTGACGAAGACTGGTCGTGAATCATGCCAGACATCTGATTTTTGTATTCTGCTTTTACCGGAAGGCAGTATCTGCCGTTTCGCATAGTAATGACGGCATCCTGCAGATAGGTGCGCGTCGTAGAGCTGTTTAATATTTTGGTCATCTGGGCGTGAATGCGTCCGTTCATGCCTTGGATGCTGCGCCGGATGGATTTTAACCGGACACTGGCATCATCAGCGATTTCTTCCTCGGATATGATACAGCGGCGGATCTCTTCTGCAAGGGGAGTCATCGGCTCAATCGCTGAAAACATGGAATCCAGCGTATCAGAAGGAGTATCTTCGCGGTCTTTTCTGCCAAAGGTCTTGACCCGTTTGGCTGTATCTAATAAAGAGGCGATGTGGAGAAGCTCTGCGATGCTTAAGACACCGCCGACTTCCAGACGCTTCAGTGACATGCCGATTTTGTGTATTCCGCTGAAAGACAGGCTTCCCTTGCGGTAGATACGGGAAAGCGCTGCGGCGGTTTCCGCCTGAGCCTGTTCGATTTTGTCCTTGTCATTCATAGGCTTTAAATGCAGGCAGTGCTCTTTGGCCCAGTCGGACGAGGCATGAGCAGAAAGCTGTTCTGTTATTTTATGAAATTCTAAAGTATAGAGAACTTTTTTGTTCATAATACGTAATCCTTTCTCTAAGTATACTCGCAATCGTTCATATGGTTCTATTTTACCCTATAATTCGTTTTGAGAAAAGCAATTATCCAAAGAAAAATCACTATTTTTATTGAAATAAATGTCAAACCCTCGTATAATCTTAACATAAGGTTCATAAAGAGATGCACTGCTCACAGATCTTTTATTAGCGCTTCTCGTGTGCTGCATATGTAAGTACATGAAATGGCTTATAGTGTTCTAAGCGATTTATGGGACTGAATATAGTATCAAAATACATGAACAGGCTCGCTGCATTTAGAGCGATTTATGGGACTGAATATAGTATCAAAATACATGAACACGCTCGCTGCATTTCAAGTGCTTTAGGAGAGCTGAATATAGTATCAAAGTACATGAACAGGCTCACAGCATTTCAAGTGCTTCATGGGCGCTGCATGTCATAGAATATGAACATAGAAATTGGTATACTGCATCCGTCTGTTTGTTAGAAATGCATATCGTATTATAAAAATAAATCGGAACGCTGCGTGAAAAGTGTTTTGTCTTGGGTTATCAAGTATCAAGAAAAAAGAAAGGTTAAGCGGAAGAGGGTTTTTTCATGCCACATAAAGAAGAGGTACATTTTATCAGGGAAAAAATAAAGGATAAGCCGTTAAACAGGAAAAAAATATTATATAAAGGCATCGCAACGATTGGTTATGCCATACTCTTTGGTGTCGTTTCATGCCTTGTTTTTTGTGTGCTTCGTCCGATTATGGAGCCTTGGTTTGAGCCCGAACAGGATCAGTGGGTCGGCATACCGAAGGATACCCGACAGGATGATACCCGGGCAGATGATGCTTCATCAGACTCTGAAGCAGAGTCACATACGGACGGCGAAGAAAAGAATCAAGATCAAGAGAAAGAAGAGCAGCCGCCGGTGTATGTAACAGAGAAAAAGGAAATGACACTGGATGATTATCAGATTCTACAGAATCAGCTCTACCGAATCGGGAATCAGGTCAATAAATCGATTGTGACAGTAACCGGTGTAAAAGAGGACATGGATTTATTTGATTCTCCTTATGAAGCAACGGGGCAGGCATCCGGGCTGATTATAGGAAACAGCCGTAAGGAGCTGTTAATCCTTACAGAATATTCAGTCATTGAAGATGTAGAAGCGATACGAGTTACTTTTATCAATGATGAGACTCTGGATGCGAAGCTGAAAAGATATGATGGAAATACAGGAATTGCCGTATTGGGAGTTCCGCTCGAAAGCATATCAGATACTGTAATGAATCAGATCGAGATCGCGGTATTAGGCAATTCCCTGAATCTGAGGCAGGGGAAGATGGTGGTCGCATTAGGAAGTCCGCTGGGAACCAATTATTCGATTCTGACAGGCAATATCACATCAGTAACGAATACGATAACGACATCAGACTTTATTTATACAGTATTCACTACAAATATCGTATCAAATACCAAAGGAAACGGTGTGCTGATTAATACGGATGGGGAAGTCATCGGCCTGTTTTTGAAGTCTCCAAATATCCAGAAGGAGCAGAATACGCTGACAGCAGTATCGATTTCAGAACTGAAGGAAATTATTGAACTGCTTTCGAATGGGGTAAATGTACCCTATATCGGCATTAAGGGAAATACTGTCACAGATGATATGTCACAGGAATATGAGATTCCTAAGGGCGTATATATAAAAGAAGTGGTCGTTAATTCTCCGGCTATGACGGCAGGGCTTCAAAACGGGGATGTGATTGAGGCTGTGGATGGGAAAAAAATACAGACCATGGAGGAATATCAGCAGATTCTTCTGACTCTTAATCGGGGAGATGAAGTAAAGATCACCGTGAACCGACAGGGAGCGAGGGAATATAAGAAGTACAACTGCGTGGTGGAGGTTGGAGTATTAAGGTGATTTGAATATTCGCCATGCGTACTATAAATAGCAAAGGAATATGAGATTTATTCAGGTATTTGTCTGAAACACCTGCTATATAAAAATTCAATATAATTTGTCTGAAACACCTGTATATATAAAAATTCAATATAAATGGAGGCTAATATGCGTTATATAGAAACCTTGCGCGAAGGAGAGCGTATTAATGAAGTATATTTATGTAAAAATAAACAGGCATCTTTAACGAAGGCGGGAAAGCCTTTTGTATCGCTGATTCTTCAGGATAAGACAGGGACTCTGGATGCAAAAATCTGGGATCCCAGTTCGCTTGGTATAGATGATTTTGAAAAACTGGATTATTTGAATGTCGTAGGCGATGTCATCAGCTTTCAGGGGGCATTGCAGCTGAATGTCAAGCGGGTACGGAAAATGCAGCCGGGTGAATATGACCCAAAAGAGTATCTGCCAGTCAGTAAATATGATTCAGACAAAATGTACACACAGCTGATGGCAATGATTCAAAAAATAGAAAATCCATATTTAAAACAGCTGTTAGTTGATTTCTTTGGAAATTCAGAGTTCGAGGAGAGCTTTAAGTTTCATTCTGCGGCAAAGACGATGCATCATGGATTTGTCGGCGGACTGCTGCAGCATACACTCAGCGTGGCAAAGCTGTGTGAGAGATTTGCAGCTCATTACACATTTTTAAATCATGATCTTCTGGTAACAGCAGCGATTTTTCATGACATAGGAAAATTAAAAGAAATATCCTGTTTTCCGGAAAACGATTATACAGATGATGGGCAGTTGCTTGGACATATTATTATTGGGACGCAGATGCTGACGGAGAGGATTGCAGCAATACCGGATTTTCCGAAGAAGCTTTCCAGCGAATTGATTCATTGTATTTTGGCACATCATGGTGAGCTGGAGTATGGATCTCCGAAAAAGCCTGCATTGGCAGAGGCCGTGGCACTCAGCTTTGCAGATAATCTGGATGCAAAGCTGGAGGCGATGGAAGAAGCTTTTTCAAATGTTCCGGAAGGAAACACTGACTGGCTGGGATTTCACCGTTCTTTTGATTCGAATATACGCAAGACGAGTGTGCTGACTCGCTGATTTATATAAATAACTGATACATAAACACCGGATATTTTTCAAAAGTACATGTCAAACACCGGAGGTGAACCGGGTGCTTACCTCGGATTTTTGACATGTGCTTGGAAAAATAGACAAGTTTAGGTGTCAGTTATTTATTTTTCGGTGTATTATGTACTATTTTATCATGCAGGGTAAATATCGATCGCGATGATTTGATTCTATCGGCGGGTGATAAACTGTAGTATTTTCTGGACAGAGCACAGTATTTTAAGCTGATAATGTAGAGTTCTGGACTGTTTGTTTGTGTGGAAACTGGGAAGAGATTGATTGGTTAAAAGCAGCGAATGACAGAGTGCAATAAATATGTATTGGAGAAAAATGATGAAGAAAAATGATATAATTGAATTAAAAATAGATGACATTGGTGTAGATGGTTCAGGTATTGGAAAAGTGGATGGTATGACTTTTTTTGTAAAGGACGCAGTCATCGGAGATCGGGTCAGTGCAAAAGTAATGAAACTCAAAAAAAATTATGGATATGCCAGATTCATGGAACTGCTGGAAGCATCACCTTTTCGAGTGGAGCCAAAATGTCCGCTGTATCGAAAATGCGGCGGATGTCAGATTCAAGCGCTTTCTTATGAGAAGCAGCTGGAATATAAAGAAAATAAAATACGAAATAATTTGATGCGGATCGGCGGTTTTGTTGAAGATGGAATACCTATGGAACCTATTATAGGAATGAAAGATGCGTATCATTATCGGAATAAAGCGCAGTTTCCGGTTGGGCGCGATAAAGAGGGTAATATTATTTCGGGGTTTTATGCAGCAAGGACACATAGCATGATACCGGTGGGGAACTGTTACCTGGGCGTGCCGCAGAATCAGGAAGTGATGGAGAGGGTTCTCGGATGGATGAATCAGTATCAGATTGAACCGTATGATGAGACAAATGGGCTGGGATTGATACGGCATGTGCTGATACGATATGGGTTTCGCACGGGGCAGCTGATGGTCTGTTTAGTCATTAATGGAAAATCATTGCCAAAATCTGAGCCGTTGATAGATAGCCTTTTGAGAATAAAAGGAATGGCTAGTATTACGATAAGTATCAATAGGCAGCGGAATAATGTAATTATGGGGAATGTGGTTAAAACACTGTGGGGAGCGGATTATATAGAAGATTTTATTGGAGATGTGAAGTTTTGCATATCACCATTATCTTTTTATCAGATTAATCCTGTGCAGACGGAAGTGCTGTATCAGAAAGTGCTGGAGTATGCGGAATTGAATGGTGATGAGGTTGTTTGGGATTTGTATTGTGGAATTGGGACAATCTCCTTATTTTTAGCGCGTCATGCGAGGAAGGTCTATGGGGTGGAGATCGTGCCGCAGGCTGTGGAAGATGCAAGGCAGAATGCAAGGATAAATGGGATTGAAAATGCAGTGTTTTTTGTTGGGAAGGCTGAGGAAGTGCTAGAGAAGACTTGTGGAGTTGGAGCGGCAGTTGGGAAGAATGAGGAAGATGGAGATGGGGGTGTGAGGGAGAAGGCAGTGCAAGAGGATTTTACGGTAGAGAAGGAGAGAGAGGGGGAGCGATGGGCGGAAGAGGAGAAGATGATGTGGCCGCAGGTGGTTGTCGTGGATCCGCCCAGAAAAGGATGTCAGGAGAGGCTGTTGGAGTCGATTGTTAGAGTGAAGCCGGAGAAAGTAGTGTATGTTAGCTGTGATTCGGCGACGTTGGCTAGGGATTTGAAATATTTGCGTGGGAATGGGTATGAGATGAAGAGAGGGGTGGGGATTGATCAGTTTTGTCAGACGGTGCATGTTGAGACGGTTGTTTTATTAACCCACGAAAAAGCTACATCATATATTGAGGTTACAATGGATTATGATACGATTGTGTCAGAATATAAGCCAAAAGTAAAAGTGACTTATAAAATGATCATGGATTATATAAAAGAAAAATATAATCTCAATGTGCATAGTACTACTATAGCAGAAATAAAACGATCATTAGGTCTTAAAGTAGGAGACTATAACAAGAAGGACGATGCGAATTATCGGAAAGAGAAAATTACGCCTGAAAAAAGAAAAGCTGTAGAAGAAACGCTGCGGTATTTTGAGATAATCCAATAATTTAAACATTAGCATAAGGACATTACCTGATATGAGGTAGTGTCCTTATTTTAGTATTAAAAGAAAAAGCAATTTTCCCCTTCCGATAATCATAGGAGTAGCGGACGTAGAGGATGCCAAGGTTTTTTTTATTAGCCCTATTATCGGCTCAAATAAAAAATATGTTAAAACTAAAGGGAGAATGGCAGTAATCAACGGAAATATTAAATTTATAAACATCTCATTGGCTGTAAAATATATAAACACAATATTATCCACCTTTCCATGAATTATAAGAAAAGATATAACACTTATTTACTGAATTGTCAATAATTTTAGCTGATTGATACTTATGGATACATTATAGAGCGTTACCTTATTTTAGGTAATGTTCTTATTTTTATTTAAGAATAATAACACGTAACAACAGAAAGGAATAAAAACAATATGGCAAAAATTAACAATGTAGTACGCATAATAGAATTTAACAATGAAGATGAATTTTATTACCAGATAGAGAATGATTTGACAAGCTATATAGATGAGCCAGATTCCAGATGCTACAAATTGAAAAATATCCAGATGCTAGATGAAACTCACGCCTTAGTTTATTTTGAAGAAGATTTGAATATTATCATGGTAAAATTTTTTTCCAATGGAGAAGAAGTGTATATAGAAGAAGCACCTGACCAGATACCTTATTATTCCATACAAGAGATTTCTCTGATTAATGAATTAGGAGTTATCACAATCAATGAAAAAGAATGTGACGTTGAAGAAATAAGATATGCAGTTGATGATTATGGCGTTAGATACGCTGAGATCTATCTAAGCTAAT
This sequence comes from uncultured Eubacterium sp., assembly GCA_947385875.1. Lineage (GTDB taxonomy): Bacteria > Bacillota > Clostridia > Lachnospirales > Lachnospiraceae > Eubacterium_J. Next base: position 25,789 of record CANDMV010000032.1, read on the forward strand.
CAGCAAAAGATATTCAAAAGAAAGTGAGGAATAAAATATATGACAGAAAATAAAATCAGACAGTACACAGACAATCAATATAACAGAACACCCGATCATGAATTGGGATCAGGATTTTCAAACTACGAAAGATTAATGGTTGAACTGAACAACAGACAGTATTATCCAAAAGAAGTATATGAAAATTTCTTAAATGAAAACGGTCTGGATGCATATGACACATTCGACAAGAATACAGACCATGCAAAATTATTAGAAACGGTATATAGTATTCTGCAAACGCTGTTATCTAATATTGACATGTATAGGCGTATAGAAACTGAATTTGTTACATCGGGTGAAGCTGCCACATCATTAAGGAACAGATTAAAAGATTTAAGATCAGAAATCAATCGAATCAAAGCAGAAATGCATTATGCTGACTCTGACTTTACATTTATGTATTACACACGTTAGGAGGGGATATCATGGGCTTTAATCTGATGTATACACCGCTTGAAACGATATTTGATGCCACTATGGAGCGTGAGGGCAGAAATATAACAGCTTATACGTCTGGAAATGAATTTCAGGCGTTTATGCGGCGTAATGACGATGGAAATAATTACGAAGACAGAATTACGCTTTATTACTATACAAATGCGCCAGTTGTCCAGGGCAGTTTAATAGCATACAGGAACAAGGTATATATTCTCGTCAACAGAGAAACAGAAGAGAACCATTGTTACTATAAATCAAGTGCTTTAGCCTGTAATGGAATGATTACATTGAACAATAGGGAAGTTATAGGGATACCATGTTATGCATCTGCGATGAAAGACGGATTAGCAGAAAGCAATAATATGTTATCACTCATTAACGGCACAATGGAATTTATTACAGAGTCCAATTCACTGAGCAGACAAATTCAGATTGATGATACTTTCAATGAGTTTGGACGGACATACAAAGTAAATAATATCTATTACAAAGACGGGATTCTGCATGTTATAACAGAAGTTAGCACTAACGAAAGGCCAATAGAGCATTTGAAGATTGTCATTGATGGATTATCGAAAGATACTTATTCAGTTGGGGATACTGTACAGTTATCAGCCACACTTTATATTAATAACGTAATTACAAATGGTGCGGTAACATGGGAAAGTACAGATACAGGCGTTGCTTCTATTGACGGCACAGGAAAAGTGACTTTTCTTTCAGATGGTTCCGCATCATTCAAAGCATACTGGGTTGAAAAAGATATTTCTGAAACAAGTGCTATTGTGATAGCTGGTAATCCGAATATATCCTATACATATAAAATCATAGGAAAACCAGAACTGACATGCGGCATACGAAGGAAATATACACTTAAAATTACGGATAATGCTGGAAATGAGGCTGATAACGTGGCTTTTACATGGAATGTTCTTGCTGATTTTGAGGTAGAACAGATCATAAATGGAAATCAGATTACATTATGTGTTGATAATGAAAAAGTTATAGGAAGTACATTTGTATTACAGGTTGTTGCGGATAGTAAAGTTATGGATGAAATGAAAATACTGGTAAAGGATGAATTATAAGTAATGGAAATACCCCTGGATGGATTTAGAGGTCTAGGGGTATTTTTTGAGGAAATTATTATTTAAAATAATATACCATTTTCCTCAAAATTATGCTATAATATTACATAGTCAGATTAGGACAGCGTAGGGATAGTCTGGTGGTTGTGCTTTCCGGGAACGGAAAGGAGGTACATATGGATACGTTAGAAATTTTGACGTTGCTGTTAGTTATATTCGCAGCTTTATCTTATCTCGACAACCATCATAAAAAGTAAAACGGCTATCTCCTACTGGCATAGGGGATAGCCAACTACTTAATTATTTACATTATTAAGTTTCCGGTGGCAACCATCGGACGTGCGAAAATCCTATGATTGTTCCTAATCTGATTATAAATGATACCTTGCTCATTTGCAAGTGTTAATTTAGGAAATGGGGATGTTTTTTATCCCCATTTTTTCAATCTCAATCGGCTCTGTATGCGTTTTTCGTACCTTTAATGTGCAATTATCCGTTTTAAACATCTGAAAACGTCATACAGAGCTTTTGGTACGATTTTCCATACGCCAACGCAAATGAGATTCAGCATCTATTTCATATCAATATCAAACGTTCTTAATCTCAATTCTATTAATTTTTGATTATATCCAAGCATTCTTGACATGTATTCCAACGTACAGTTCTGATTATCAAAAATTTCCACTATAGTATCGTCCGGTATCAGTAAATTTACAGCAAATGTATTAGCTTCAGTTTCTATTTTTGAATCAAGCAATAGTGTTTTATTACGGATAAAATAACAGTTAAGTTTCCTGTGCATGACAGCATGTCCAAGCTCATGAGACATAACCAGTTTCATTTCATTTTCAGATAAATTTTCATTGAGAAAAATACATCTGTGATTTTTAAGAAACATATAACATCCGCATGGTGTACCGAGCTGTCCTATTTGAATCTGTATGTTTAAATACTCAGCAATGTCAAACGGATCTCTGCTATCACATTTTCTTACATAATAATCAACAATATTTTTTATGTTCTTATTCAAATGTATCCACCTACTTTTTATTTTTGTTTGGATTATACTTTTCTTTATTAATAGGTTTTAAGCGTCTGAGCATGATTTCGACTTGCCCAAGAAACAGATCAATATCATTTTCGGGGATATCGTTGCCTTCAAAATTGGCAGGCCCATCTTCCAGAGTAGAAAGTTTTCTTCTAAGGTTGTTTAAATCTTTGGATATATCCTTATTATCCTTTTCAGAAAGTCCATCCTGATCTACACCATTTAACAGATAATCCATACTTACACCAAAAAATTTTGCTACAGTATTTAATTTATCAGCATTAGGTGTGTTTTTATCCCATTTTGTAATAGTGCCGTTTCCAAATCCGAGTTCAGCTTCCAGTGTTGTTAAACTCATGCTATGTTCATTTGCAAGACTTTTTATACGTGATTTTAATGACATAACATTTACCTCCTTAATTTTAGTAGAAAAAAATCTAATTTAGGTATTGACAAAAAGAATATAATCTAGTATAGTGTTTTGCAGATAGAAAATAATCTAGTTACAAAAAGAATGTTTTCTTATAGACTATAATAGAATATTTTCACCAAAAAGTCAACAACAAATAGAAATAATTCTTTTATAGGTGTATGCAATATTAGGCCATCGAAAACTGAATAAGGGAGGGATTCATTGTTAGTAAATTACATAATCCAAAATGTGCAAGAGGGGCATGTAGTCTGTATTTTTACGAAGCAGGCTATAACCCCGTAATAATTTGCCTTTAGGTGTTATGCCAGACACATACTAAATTATATAGTCATTAATATCTAACCAATATTAGGAGAATATCAAAGGAAGGACAGGCATATATGAGCGGGAAATATGAGTTAAACCGGATGGAATTTATGATCATAAACTCCTTATATCAAGCTGGATGCACAGATCATTACCATTCCATGACGATTACAGATTTGATAGAGGATAATGAGGGGGTACTGGGTGTACGGATGACAGTATACCGTAAGATGCAGAAGTTAATAAAAGCAGGCTACATAGATAAAGGGTGTCTTGATAACCATGCCGATACATTTTATCTTTTGGATAAGGGAATCAAAACAGTTGAAGGAGGAAAAGCAGAATGAATTTAAAAGAGAAAAGCAGGGTTTTAGGTCTTGGAAATTATGGGGGAAAGCAGGCGAAAGAGTTTATAACCGCATATTGTTACAAAGGAAGTGCATCTAATGGAAGCGAACAGGATTTAAAGGCTCTTGGGGATATTCCAAAGTTCCAGTTAAAGGGATTTGACGGTTTTGGCGGCAACAGGGAAAGGGCAATGGAATGCCTTGAACAGAATCCAGAGTTTTTGGAATTTGTGTCAAATATCGAAGAAGAAATAGTATTCATTATTTTTGGAGGAGGAGGCTCTACCGGATCAGGGTGTGCACCTATACTGGCAGAAATGCTTTTACAGGATAGAAATGAGGATGGAACCCCGAAGAAAATTGTCTGCCCTGTTATAGCACTTCCATCGGCTGATGAATCTATAAAGAAACATACAAATGCTTATGAAGCAGTTAGAGAGCTGCATGAAATCGAAGGATTAGGCGCAACATTCTTTATTAATAACAATATCAATATAAACAAAGAAGTTAAGGAAAAAGAAAAGGATTATAAGTACCTGAACAGTACATTTGCTAAATTTCTCGATACATTTCTTACAAATGACACTTATGGCGAACTGAATAACTTTGATGAATCAGAACGTCTGGAAATGCTGAGGGATAACGGTGCAATGGTCATAAGCCTCATGGGTGTGAAAGAAAAAGACGAAACAGTGGATCAGTCTTTATTACTGGAAAAGCTGACGAAAAGCGGGATATTTGCACCAACAGAAAATAATGGTATCTGCGAGAATATTGCTATTATCCATGCCGGACGGAATAATTCTGATATTGATAAAGAAAATATTATTGCAGAAGCAGGAAAACCCAGGAATGTGTTTGAGGGATATAATGGCAAGAATACGCTGGTTGCAATAAGCGGCCTGGATTATCCGGTGTCTTTTGTTTCTGCTCTTGGACAGGCAGCAAAAGATGCGCATGAAGAACGCCAGAGAAACAGAAAACATGCTGGAAAACTTGGTGATTTAAGTTTTATGACAGAAGAAGAGCCAAAGGCAGAGGATCCAGTAAAAAAGAAGCCGTCAAAATGGGAAGTACTGCAGAAGAAAATGAAGAAATAACATGTATATATTAGTGTAATGTCAAATTAATATCTAACCAATAACTGAACATCATATAGTGTATTTCATGTCAATAAATGGGTGGGTGGCATTACTCACCTGCCCATAAAAGCAAAGAAGGGAACTAATACTATGGAATTAACAAGATCGGATTGTGAAATCCTGGGCTTTTTAAGGGATAATGATTTCACTGACCAGTATAGAAGCGCAACATTACAGGAGATTATGCAGATTACAAAAAATTCACGTCCTACAACATACCGCAAAATGATGAATCTGTGTGAATATGGCTTTGTCAGGAAAGGATGCAAGGCGGTTAATGCTAATACATTTTATTTGGACAGCAAGGCTTATGGAATTATTGGAGACAAAGACTCTAATGCCAATAACCAGCAAATGAAAAAAAGAAATATTATATCATATGATAATGATTCAATACGAAATAAACTGGCAGATATTATGGACAGAGGTCTGATGTTAAAATCAATTGCCGTAAATTCAGGGATCAGTGAAAGTGAATTATCACGATTTAGAAACGGTGTAGATGCGTTAAAAGAATCTGATATAAAGACTCTGGCGGAGTATTTGGATGTACTGGTTATTCCAAGGTGGAATATAGAAGGAAAAGGACAAAAAAAGCAGATGACAATGAGGGAACGTCTGCTGGCAAGCAGGAATGCAAGTATACAAAAACAGCAAGCTGAAAAAGTAGAATCTACAAGAGACTGGCTGTTTATGTAGTGTATTTGAGATAGGATGCAGAACCATATCAACGGGCAGGGGACGATTTATCCCTGACCTGTTAAACCAATAATCAATCAAAAGGAGAATAAAACAATGACAGACAAAACAATAGAAGCAATCAAAAACGGCAGAAATCCAGCAGCACAAGAATTATTTGAGTTAGTCAATGCCTATGACATAACCATGCTATCCATTCAGAACAGAAACCACAAAACACTGACAGAAATGGAAGTCAATTATTTTGAATCACATAAAAGTGAATATGAATTTGGGCAGCTTAACACAGACACAAAATGCATCATAGATCAGTCAGATATTCTTTCAACAGAATCAAAATGGTTACAAGAGGAAGATATGATACATATAAAATGCTGTCTGTCGGATGGCGGGTATATGAACCTTGTTATTTTCCATGCTTCATCTGGGCAGAAACATACTGCATCCAAAGATTATTACGAGGTCGGCTTATATGAACTGAATGAACTGTTGCATAAAACATCCGGTGATAAATCAGAATACAGATGTTCCATAGTGAGAGTAAATAACAAGTTTGGTATTAATATGAGGATGATCTATCCGAAACAGACATTTATTGACATGGAAAATGATGATACAAATGGGGAATTAAGTATTGAGGATGATGTAAACTTTCTGAAAATAGCGGTAATGGACGATGCCTGCAATCGGTTTTACCAGAAAGATAATGATGAATCGGTAGAAATTGTGATTATGCCGTATAGTGAGCCGTTTATGGAAATCAGAATGTTATTTGAAAAGCTCAACTGAGAAAGAGAATATTGTCCATATGGTGTGAATGTGGTCAATGAGGTTGTAAGGGAGAAATATTTATAAGGAATGTTCCAGGAATAATGTTAGATAGAAATAATCCATAGGTGGCGATATACCGCCTATGGATAGCATCAGAAATACAAAAGGAGAATATTTAAATATGACACAGATAAAGTCAACAGATACAGCAAACACATATAAAACTAACGCACATAACGACAATTCCAAAGATACAAAAACAGAAGAATCATACAGCGATTTCATGAACAACATGGAGTATTTTTCTGTATTTGGATTTTTATTAGCGGGTTTGGCAAATTATGCGTATCATGACAAACAAATGTCTGATTAAAAAAGAAACAAATAGGGGGGATATTAATTTAATGAAAAGAAGAACCATAACACGACAGCTCAGTGAAGCAATCACAAACGGTCTTTTACAAGTCGTAAAAGCAGAAGCATATTATAAATCCTCACACAAAACTAATCCTATAGAAACAGATAAATTTTTAGAGGATTTCCAGTTTCTTTGTGAAGCAAATGTATTTATGGACTGTGTGGATGGCATTATCAAAAGGATTATAAGAATAATCAGTACATAGCTGAAACTGGCAGAATGGATGGCGATTCGGAGAATATTGTTATTGTATATTTGCGTGTGAATGAGGATGTAAAAATAGAAGATGTAGAGAAAGCACTATTAATGGAAGAAGAGGATTAAAGCAATGACAGACAATTTCAAATTTGATTATGCAAATGATGCTGGTAAAATTGGGACAAGAATGATGGCGAATAGACACCAGAATCTTACCATAGAAGAAAAGCAAGCTATGAATACTTATTTTAACAAATTCCATATGTATTGTGAAAATGATGTGATTGAGCGTTTCAGACGATTACAAGAGAAATTAACAAGTAAAAATCTGATGTTTAAGTTTAATGGAAGTAAATACGCAATCTTTCATTTGGATGTGACAGATAGAACGCAAATTACAGATTATAAACTTACATTGGAAGAAGCAGAAGAGTTTGCAGAAAAAGTGTAAAAGATATACTTCAAATGGAGAATATCATTTTATAAAGCAACTAAAGGATATGTATTCAAGAGA
>CANDMV010000033.1 GCA_947385875.1 uncultured Eubacterium sp.
CGTAAACACAGAATGCTTAGGGATTCTTAGCATTCTGGAAAAGTCACCAGAAGACGGACCAGTTCCCCTCACCCGGCGTCCGCACAGCCAACATGCAACACCTTATCCAAAACGATTAGTGTATAGTAACAGATTTTCAGAGGAAAAAATACATGGAAGAAATAGGAATGGTATTAAAAAATTTAGATTGGAGTCCGCTGATTGTTTCCATGAAAACCGGGATTGTTGCGACTGTGTTTTCGTTTTTTCTTGGAATTTATGCGGCACGTCGGGCAGTCAAAATGCCGCCCGGAAAGAAAGCGGTATTAGACGGAATTTTGACGCTTCCAATGGTGCTTCCGCCGACGGCCTGCGGATTCTTTTTGCTGCTGCTGTTCAGCCGCCGCAGGCCTTTTGGAATATTCCTATATGATAATTTTGATCTCAAGGTAGTACAGTCATGGCTTGGATGTATCATTGCGGCGACTGTCATTGCATTTCCGTTGATGTACCGTAACGCCAGAGCAGCATTTGAGCAGATCGATGTAAATTTGATTTATGCCGCAAGGACGCTGGGCATGTCAGAGTTAAAAATATTCTGGAAGGTAGTGATACCTTCCGCAGGGCCAGGCATTGTATCCGGGACGGTTCTGACGTTTGCCAGGGCTATGGGTGAGTATGGGGCAACTTCTATGCTTGCCGGAAACATCCCCGGCAAGACAGGAACGATTTCACAGAAAATAGCGATGGTGATTCAGGATGGAGATTATCTGACTGCGGGCATATGGACTGTGATTGTAATGCTGATTTCGTTTTTGGTAATATGTCTTATGAACATTGTCACAGGAAAGAAAATGAAGCATGTAAAGAAATGGTAAAAGCAGATAAACTGTCAGACAATCTTCAAACACGCTCTAACGAAGAGTCAGGGAAAAGAGGGACTAAGATGTCAGTTGAGGTTCGGATAAAGAAAATTATGGATGGATTCAGACTGAATGTTCAATTCTTAGGACAGTCCAGACGGATTGGCATTTTAGGTGCATCCGGCTGTGGAAAGAGTATGACGCTTAAAAGCATTGCCGGTATTGAGACTCCGCACGAGGGTTATATTCGGATTGATCATAAAGTACTTTTGGATACGGCCGGCAGAGTCAATCTAAAACCACAGAACAGAAATATCGGGTATCTGTTCCAGAACTATGCGCTGTTTCCTGCTATGACGACTGCAGAGAATATTGCAGCAGGTCTGAAAAAAAGTAAGGCAGAAAATAAAAAGCGTGTGGAAGAAATCATTGATAAGTTCCGGCTGTCCGGTCTGGAGAACCGACTGCCTGCTGAACTTTCCGGCGGACAGCAGCAGAGAGTGGCGCTGGCAAGAATTATGGCATATCAGCCGGATGTGATTTTATTGGATGAGCCGTTTTCTGCAATGGATGTGTTTCTACGGGATCAGATGCAGAGGGAATTAATGGAGATGCTGCAGGATTATCTGGGCACTGTGATTATGGTGTCTCACAGCCGGGATGAAATATATAGATTTAGTGAGGAAATATTAGTGTTGGATCAGGGAGCAGATGTTATTTATGGAAAGACAAAAGAGATATTTGCAAATCCGATATATAGAGAAGCTGCCAGACTGACAGGGTGTAAAAATTTTTCCGACATCAGGAAGATCGATTCTCATACGATAGAAGCCCAAGGCTGGGGCATCCGGCTGCATTTAGACAAAGAAGTTCCAGAATATGCGGACTGCATTGGCTTTCGGGCGCACGATTTCGCTCCGGTCTGGGGAGACAGACCCAAAAACGGTATTCGGGTGAGGCTTGCGGATATGGCAGCGCTGCCGTTTGAAACAAATTATTATATACTGCCGCAGGGAAGCTGCGAGGCGGAAAACGTGATCTGTTGGTTCGTTCAGCGCGAACTGCTGACAGTGATTAAGGAAAAAGGACTGCCGGATTATTTGGAAGTCAGAGAAGATAAGATCTTATATTTGAAGAAATGATGATCGATATCACGGTGTTCGGGATATTAGAGGATTTTAACTGTTTGGTTTGTTATTGTCCGATATATTCGATGGAGGGGTGTCCGGGGAAGCCCCAATATATGGAAAAGAATGGAAAAAGATAAAAATCTGTTCCGAATGTACATTTCCGCATCAGCCTGGAAATTATGAAAAAATAATTCGTATATTGTCACAGTAATTCTATTTCAGGCAGATGAAGCAACTGAATATAAAAAAGAACATTCGGACAGGCTGAAAGGAGAAACAATTATGGAGCTGACGCATTTTGACGAAAATGGAAAAGCAGTAATGGTAGATGTTACAAAAAAAGAGGATACAGAGAGGACAGCAACAGCAGCCGGAAAAATTACAGTCAATGAAGAGGTATTTGAGGCTGTCAAATCAGGAACGGTGAAAAAAGGAGATGTTTTAGGCGTGGCGGCAACAGCAGGTATTATGGGTGCGAAAAGAACATCTGACCTGATACCTATGTGCCATATTCTGCCGATCACAAGCTGTCGGATCTGGTTTGAGACAGAGCCGGAAAAACGGGAGATTTACTGCTATTGTACGGTTAAGGTAACCGGTAAAACCGGAGTGGAGATGGAGGCGCTGACAGGAGTGAGTGTAGCACTGCTGACGGTATATGATATGTGCAAGGCGCTCGATAAAAATATGGAGATCGGTGAGATTTATCTATGCAGTAAAACAGGCGGAAAAAGCGGAGATCTATATAATGACAAAAAGAGGCTGGAGCGTGTTTAAAAATACGGTTTCTTTTAATCCATCAATATCCATTTCGATATATATTTTCAGGGATTCATATGTTTCAGTCTGTGTCCGATAATTCCGAATCTTTTTTCGCAACAGTGAATCCGCTATGGATTTTGGATTGTAAATATGCAGACCGCCTAATAAATAACCGTCATACCATTTTTGAATGTCTGAAAATTCGAATTCATTGCATAGCTGGTGCACTTCTTCCACTGTAAATCCTGCATATCTCTCGAGCGGCTCCGGCTGAATCATTGTAAACTCTCTGAAATCTTACATAACATTTTAGCAGCTAATGATTTGCCGAAGCGTTGTGGTCTGCTTACGCATGTTAATTTTTCAGCTGTTCCAAGTGTACGGTTGATATATGATATCAGACCTGTTATATCAACATACATTCCTTTTGTCACTGCTTTAAATCCGGCGTTTCCTACATTGATATTTTCCCATATAAATGATTGAATCCTTTCGTTTTCACAGATATAAATAGCAGTAAAATGCATTGTTTAATGAGTTGATTTTATTGTAGCAAGTTTAATCAAAGGAATCTGCTTTTTCATTTTAGTTCTTTTTGTGATTACTTAACACAAAATTCTTACCAGAATAAGAAATTTTTAAAATATGATTGCGAATTGGTAAAAATGATGATAATATAAATATATTAGAAAATATAAATTAGAAAAATTATACAAAATTCCTAGGCTTAACGGAAGATTTTACTGCTCGCGAGTATAGCCTGATAGAAAGAGAGGGCAGACATGTATACATTTTATGTAAATGGAGAGAAGGTTTCGACCGAAAAGAAGCAGTCGCTGCTTCGATTTTTAAGAGATGAGCTGCATCTGACATCCGTAAAGGATGGATGCAGCCAGGGAGCATGTGGCGCGTGTACCGTCATTATAGACGGTGAGACGTACAAATCCTGCGTTCCGACTACGGACAGACTGGAAGGCAGGCATATTATAACGGTAGAGGGCCTGAACGAGTGGGAATCGCAGGTGTTTACCTATGCATATGGAGAAGCCGGCGCCGTGCAGTGCGGCTTCTGCATTCCGGGTATGGTGATGTGCACAAAAGCGCTGCTGGATAAAAATCCGGACCCGACTGAGGACGAGATCAAATATGCGCTGCGCAATAACTACTGCCGCTGTACCGGTTATGTAAAAATTATTGCAGCCGTAAAGCTGTCTGCGAAGATCCTGCGGGAGAGGAGCATACCGGATAAAAGTGAAGATGACTGGAAGATTGGTTCCCGTGTCCACAGGCTGGATGTAGAAGAAAAAGTACTGGGCTATGGAAAATATCCGGATGATTATTATATGGATGGAATGTGCTATGGCTCTGCGCTGCGCAGCAAATATCCGAGGGCCAGAGTTCTTTCGATCAATACCGCAGCCGCAAAAACACTGCCGGGAGTCATTGCGGTTCTCACAGCCGAAGACATTCCGGGAGAAAATAAAATCGGTCATTTAAAGCATGACCAGTATACCATGATCCCGGTCGGAGGGCTGACTCACTATCTGGGCGATGCGATTGCGCTGGTGGCAGCCGAAGACATGGAAACTGTGGAAAAGGCGAAAAAGCTGATTAAAGTAGAATATGAGGTATTGCCGGCAGTACATAATATTGAAGAAGCAGCAGCGCCTGATGCACCGCTCGTGTTTGATGAAGAAGAGTCCAATGTACAGGCGCATAAGCATGTCAGCCGGGGAAATGCGACAGAGGCCATCAAAAATGCAGCGCATGTCATATCCAGACATTTTGAAACTCCGTGGACAGAACATGCCTTTCTAGAACCAGAATGTGCTGTGGCGTATATCGATGAAGATGGCTGTGTGAAGGTAATTTCTACTGATCAGTCTGCCTACTGTACCTTCCATGAATGCAGTCTGATGCTCGGCAATGATAAGGTACGGGCCCAAAATGCATTAGTCGGCGGAGGATTTGGCGGAAAAGAGGATATGACCGTTCAGCACCATGCCGCTTTAATCGCATACAGCACAAAGCGTCCGGTTAAAGTGCGCTTAAGCCGTGCAGAGTCTTTATTAGTGCATCCAAAGCGCCACCCGTTTTTTATGGATTTTACGATGGGATGTGACGAAAATGGAAAAATCCTGGGTGTCAAAGCAGAAGTAAAATCAGACACAGGGGCGTTTGCCTCTCTGGGAGGGCCTGTGCTGGAGCGTGCCTGCACACATGCAGCCGGGCCGTATGCATATGAGAATTTTGAGATCGAAGGGACTGCTTATTATACAAATAATCCGCCGGCGGGCGCATTTCGCGGCTTCGGTGTTACGCAGACCTGCTTTGCAGTGGAGACGCTGCTGAATATGATGGCGGATGAAATAGGAATTACGCCATGGGAAATCCGATACCGGAACGCGATACGACCGGGCGGCGTGCTGCCGAATGGACAGATTGTGGATGAATCCACAGGTCTTGTAGAGACACTGGAAGCGGTAAAGGAGGATTATGATGCCGCTGCCGCAGCAGGAAAACCGGTCGGGATAGCCTGTGCGATGAAAAACGCTGGTGTCGGCGTAGGAATACCGGACTGGGGACGTGTCAAGCTGATTGTGGAGGAGGATGCAAAGCTTCACATTTATTCGGGTGCGTCCTGCATCGGTCAGGGACTTGGAACCGTACTTGTACAGATGATTGTGTCGAACACCGATCTGATAAGAGACGATATCATATATGAGCGGAGCAATACATGGATTGCGCCTGATTCCGGCACCACTTCCGGTTCGCGCCAGACAATGATTACCGGTGAAGCCTGCCGCCGTGCCTGTGAAAAATTAATGGAGGCAAAGAAAGACGGCAGCAGTCTGTCGCAGCTCATCGGACAGGAATTCTACGGAGATTATCTGGCAAAAACAGACCCGCTGGGCGCGGATGTGCCGAATCCGGTATCCCATGTAGCTTATGGATATGCAACCCAGATGTGCGTGCTGGACAAAAAGACTGGGAAAATCGAGAAAATCACAGCGGCCCATGATGTAGGAAAAGCGGTAAATCCTCTGTCCTGCGAAGGTCAGATTGAAGGCGGCGTATTGATGTCTATGGGATATGCGCTGCGTGAAAGGTATCCGATTGACAAAGACTGTAAGCCGATTGATAAATACGGCTCATTAGGGCTGTTCCGGTCGCATGAGCTGCCAAAGATCAAAGCGATTGTAATCGACAAGCCGGGCTTGAATGTTGCCTGCGGCGCGATTGGAATCGGAGAAATTACCTCGATTCCTACAGCACCCGCTATCACAGATGCATATTACCGTCTGGACGGCACGCGCAGATTCACGCTGCCGATTACCGGCACACCATATGAAAGGAAGGATTGATTATGGCAGTAAAGAAAAAATTTCCGGCTCGATCGGCATTTGTGGCATGTAAAGGAAGCTGTCAGAAGGACAGAGAGGTAAAATGCCAGTATGGGTGTCTGGGCTGCGGCAGATGTGCCTTGGTATGTAAGCTTGGTGCTGTTAAAATCGGTGAACTGGGCATTGCAGAAGTAGACGAGGATAAATGCATAGCCTGTGGGATGTGTGTAAAGGAATGTCCACAGAAAATCATCCATCTGCATGAATGCGGGAACAATATGATAGTAAAGTGTTCCAATCATCAGAAAGGAAAGGATGCGATGGAAGTCTGTCCAGACAGCTGTATCGGATGTGGAATCTGTGAGAAAACATGTACGGCAGGAGCGGTAAAAGTAATTGATTATTGTGCGGTGATTGATGAGAGCCGCTGTCTTGGCTGCGGAATGTGCGTGGTGAAATGCCCGCGCCATGCGATAATAGATACCAAAGGGATTTTGATGTGAAGCCTATGTCAGAAGCCTATGTCAGAAGCAGTAAGGCTTACACAGGAGCTGGTGCGGATCGAAAGTACGAATCCTGGAGTACAGGAGTTCGAGATCGCAGAATATATCCTTGGCTATCTGTCAGGATGTGGGGCGAAAATCCGTGTGGATGAGGTTTCCAAGGGACGGAGAAATCTGCTTGCCAGTCTGGAAGGTGAAAAAACGGGTGAATCGCTGATAATGGTCTGCCATATGGATACGGTTGTCATCGGTGAAGGTTGGACAGTACCGGCGCTGTCCGGCATTCAAAATAACGGGAGAATCTACGGTATCATTATAGTCTGTGAAGGAACCTGACTCACAAGCGTTGTTCATTTAAGCTTTCACATTATATCGCTCGTGAATATAAGTCCCTTAATGCGGATAGTGCAGTGTCTTCTAGTTCTTCTGTTGTATTTTCCGGCCCGAATGAAAAGCGTATGGTTCCGGCAGGATATGTGCCTAATGTTTTATGTGCATTTGGAGCGCAGTGAAGGCCGACTCTTGTCATGATGCCATACTGGCTGTCCAGCTCGTAGGCTGCCCTGGACATGTCCGCGCGTCGATCTGCATCTGCTCCATATCGATTGGAAGAACTCCGGCTGTCTGTGCAGAATCCAGAATAAATGTAAGTCCATGTCTGCGGCCTCAGCAGTGACTCTGCCTTAGAAAGGCATAGGTTTCCAGAGGAGTCACAGGGAATGCGGTCAAAGGTTACGCCTGCCTGCTGCAGCTGTACCAGAGGGCGCATGATCGCGCTATGCTCCATAGCGGATACAAGAATGTGGTCTTTCGGCTTTAACAGTCCTTTCAACAGTATGTATAGACTGGCAGTAACATTTTGGGTGAATAGCTGTAGTGAATTCCGGTTTGTTACGCGGGAAAGACGAATAAAATATGCACTTGACAAAAGAAAGAAGAGGAGAATAATATGAAAGTAATCGATGTAAGAGGTTTATCATATCCAGAACCAGTTATGATGACAAAAAACGCACTGGCATCCGGTGATGCAGCTTATGAGGTGCTGACAGATCGTGTGACAGCGAAAGAAAATGTCGCGCGCTTTGCTGGAAATCAGGGGTAGCGGCAGTCATAATGTCGGTTCCAAGAAATTTGAGCTCTTCTTGTGGATCGTGTGTGAAGTTTCAGGCGGAACAAGAAACAGATTTTCCAGAGAGAAATGAAGAAATGGAGTAGAGTATGCAGATTTCTGAAAATGGCTATGTACAGATTTATAGGGCAGAAGATGCTTAGAGATTCCATTGTAAATTACATTGAGTATGAATAGTTTTTAGATATTGATAATTTCAGGAGGCAAAAGTTATGATAATTGTACGCGGAGGTGGTGACATTGCAACCGGGACAATCTATAGGCTTCATCAATGTGGGTATGCAGTATTGATTCTTGAAACAAGCCATCCGACTGCCATTCGAAGAAAAGTATCGTTTTGTGAAGCTGTTTATGACGGTACAGCTGTAGTAGAGGGCGTGAAGTGCCGTCTGGCAGAGAGCATAGAGCAATGCCGGGATGTGTGGAGCCACAAAGAAATCCCGCTGATGATAGATCCACGAGCAGAGATGATTCAAAAGCTGCATCCAGATGCGGTGATTGATGCAATTCTGGCAAAAAAAAATCTGGGTACAAACAGAAGCATGTCAGAGCTTACGATTGCACTCGGCCCAGGGTTCTGTGCGGGATATGATGTGGATTATGTCATTGAGACGATGCGCGGGCATCAGCTGGGGCGTATGATAGAAAAAGGCTGCGCATTTCCAAATACGGGTGTACCGGGGCTGATAGGAGGTCATGGCGCAGATCGTGTGATCCATGCTCCTGCCAGCGGCAGTATAAGTGTGCAGGCGCAAATCGGAGATCTTGTGCAGGAAGGTCAGACACTGGCAGTGATTGGTGATGTAAAAGTGACGGCATCAATTTCAGGTGTTCTGCGGGGAATCATAAGAGATGGTTTTGCGGTCACTGAGGGCTTGAAAATCGCTGATATTGATCCGAGGAAAGAGCAGAAGGAGAATTGTGATACGATTTCGGATAAAGCACGATGTATTGCGGGAAGTGTACTGGAAATCTTAGTGAGAAGAAATGTAAAGAGAGAGTTAATTGTTTGAATAAATGTAAGGACATAATTCAAGTATGAGGGGCTGTTTTGCGCAGCAAACTTCTACATCTGCACGATTGTGATGAAAGGAAATGGGAACAATGGATGCAATTCTGCTCGCAGCGGGAAACAGTATACGTTTTGGAGAAAACAAGCTTTTATACCATCTGAATGGGAAGCCCATGTACCGATATATGCTGGAGCTTCTGGCGCGGCAGAAAAAAGCAGGCGTGTTAGATCACGTTATTGTCGTGAGCCAGTATGAAGAGATTTTTAGAGATCTTAAGAGTCATTTTCTGGAGATAGAAGCAGTAAGAAATACGGCTCCCGAACTAGGCATATCAGAGTCAATCCGAATAGGACTTGCAGATCTGGAAAGTGTGGCTGCGCATTCTATATCCTGCCTTTTTACTGTGGCAGACCAGCCTCATTTTACAATGGAATCTTTGATAAAAATAGAACAATTCTGGCAGACGCATAACTATGGGATTGCTGCTGCTTCTTACAATCAGAAGATTGGAAATCCAGTTATCTTTGCTTCGAAGTATTACGAGGAGCTGAAAAGGCTGGAGGGAGATGCAGGCGGGAAAAAGGTGCTTTACAGGCATATGGATGATACAGGATTGTGTGAGGTTTCAGAATCTGAACTAATAGATTTGGATACGGCAGATGCAGTGCGGGAGTACGGCGGCTTTAGATCGGTTTCCTCAAGGGGCTGATAGATTTGGGCATGGCAGATGCAGTGCGGCGGAAATTTAGGATGCAGGAACGAGAAAATGGTGAGAAAAGATGACAGATCAGAATCTGGAAAAGATGTTTCCGTTTTTGAAGAAAAGAAAACAGGTGATTTCGATCGTGGGAGCTGGTGGAAAAACAACGCTGATGTATGCATTGGCGCGGTATTATGCCGGGCAGGGAGCTTCTGTTGTAGTAACAACGACAACGCATATAAAAAGACCTCAAAATTATCTTGTTGCCAGAAATAAGGAAGAGCTGCTGTGTCTGTTGGCAAAAAACAGCATAGTTGCCGCTGGTGCTGCGGCGCCTGAAAATAAGCTGACACAGGCATATGAAATGAGTATCATAGATTATATGAATGCAGCAGACATTGTTCTGGTCGAAGCAGACGGGGCAAAGCATTATCCATGCAAAGTGCCGTCAGATACAGAGCCAGTGATTCCTAAAGAGAGCGGAATTGTACTGGGAGTGATGGGAATGGATGCAGTTGGCAGGCCTTTGAATGAAGTATGTTTCCGCAAGGAGAAGGCGATTCAGATGCTAAGACAGGCATATTTTCATAAAGAGAAAACAGTGCATATGCCAGAAGAGACATGTATCCGCAAAGAAAAAGCAGTGCATACGCCAGAAGAGACATGTATCCGTAAAGAAAAAGCAGTGCATATGCCGGAAGAGACATGTATCTGTAAAGAAAAAGCGGTGCATATGCAGGATGATGCATGTACTCATAAAGAAAAAGCAGCGCAGATGCCGGAGATAGAAGAAGATCATTGTATGACGCAAGAGGATCTGGCGGAGATTTTATCCTCAGACTGGGGTACAAGAAAAAATGTAGGTGACGCAGACTATTATATCGTGTTAAACAAATGTGATAATGAACTTCGCAGACAGCATGGACAGCGCATACAGAGCCTGTTGGCACAGGATGGGTTATACGCGGTCTGCGTTTCGTTATTGTACGACAGACCTATCGCGTTTTCATGAACATAGAGGTGAAAAATTATGGATGAAAAAATAGTATTCTGCAAAGGTGGAGGCTGCACGGCAAAGCTTGGTGCGGGAGTGCTCAGCCATGTGCTTGAACGCATTCCAAAGGGAGTGCAGGATAAAAATCTGTTAATTGGTTATGACAGTAAGGATGATGCAGCTGTCTATCAGATTACAGAGGATGTGGCGATTGTGCAGACACTGGACTTTTTTCCGCCTATGATAGACGATCCGTATTTATTCGGACAGATTGCAGCGGCAAACGCGCTCAGCGATGTGTACGCGATGGGCGGAGATGTCAGGACGGCTTTGAATATTGTATGCTTTCCGGAAGATATGGATTTGAATATTTTGGGAGAGATTATGCGCGGCGGTTCGGAAAAGGTAATGGAAGCCGGAGGAACGCTTGCCGGGGGACATTCGCTTGCGGATGACAGTGTCAAATATGGCCTGTCTGTGACAGGTACGATACATCCGAAGCGGATTTATCCGAATAATCAGGGACAGCCGGGGGATATTCTGATTTTGACAAAAAAACTGGGGGTTGGTATTATCTGCACTGCAAATAGGATTAAAGAAGCTTCTGTAGAGGCTGTGGAGGAAGCGGTATCTTCCATGACGACGCTGAATAAACAGGCTTCTTTGATCTGCAGAAAATATGATATCCATGCATGTACAGATGTGACAGGATTTGGATTCCTGGGACATCTGCACGAGATGATGGATGGTCGATGCTCCTGCCGGATTTATGCAGAGCAGGTGCCTGTGATGAAGCAGGCCTTAAGTTATGCGGACGAATTTTATCTGACAGCAGCTGCGCAGAAAAATAGAAATCATCTGGAGGGTCATGTGAAGTTCCAGGACGTTTCTTTTGCGATGGAGGAGGTGCTGTTCGATCCTCAGACTTCGGGCGGCCTTCTTGCCGCAGTGCGGCCTGAGCAGGCCGGGGAGCTTCTGGCGCAGCTTCAGGCACAGGGGCTTCCGGCAGGCATTGTAGGGGAAATAATAGAAAAAGAAGAGATAGAGATCAGTGTTCTGGGATAAGAAATGAAAGAAAAAGAAGAGATGCGAATCAGCATTAAGTATTAAAAAATTTAAGGAAAAGAAATATATAAAGTGTTGCGTGCGGTATTGTAAAAAGGAAAAGTATGAGAAAAAAAGAGAGGAAACTGATTGTAACATTCCATACAACAGCAGATGCCATGGCGATGGAGCAGGTATGCAAAGAAAACGGCGTACAAGGCAGGCTGATTCCGGTTCCTCGCAGTATTTCGGCAGGATGCGGACTTGCATGGTGCGCTGAGATGGAATGTCTTGAACAGCTGGCAGGCCTTATGAAGAGCAGCGGGATTAAGGAGCAGGCAGTGCATGAATGTATGATATAGAAATGATTCATAATCAGGGAGAGCAAAACGTCTGGCAGACGATTGTTTTGTTCCGGCCGGAGTGGAACTTATACTAACAAACACGAAAGTTTGCCAAATAACACCGACTCATGAGCGCCATTATCTTAAATCATGTGGTAAACCTTATCGCTCATGAGTATAGAATCGAAGTCAATCTGTCATGGGTCTGATTCCCTGCAGCTTAGCTGCGATCAGATTTTTACCAGACAAAACGAGGCTGAGGCAGATACTCCGCAGCTTAGCTACGGGGATTGGCTTTAGGAACTGTCCATAAATAACTTTTAATATTGCTTGTCTTTTCTCCGATAGCACTGCTCAAAAACAGTTACATAGCCCGCTATGCGCCTGATTTTTGAGCAGCACTCTCGAAGAAAAATCCTGCGCACTATTTAAAAGTTATTTATGGACAGTTCCTTAGATAATGGGAAGTTTACAGCAGGAAGTTGTATAGAAGGTGAAAAATATGATCTATTTAGATAACGCGGCGACGTCTATGAAAAAGCCGGGACAGGTTGCCCAGGCGGTAGTAGAAGCGTTCAATACTCTGGGAAATGCCGGTAGAGGCGGGCATGAGGCCACGCTTGGCGCATCCCGGATGATTTTTGATACAAGAGTGAAGCTGGCAGAATTTTTTCACGCAGAAAATCCGAAGCAGATCGCATTTACATCGAATGCGACAGAAAGTCTGAATCTTGTCATAAAAGGCACGTTAAAGAGAGGCGATCATGTCATTACGACACAGCTGGAGCATAATTCTGTGCTGCGCCCATTATATGAAATGGAGGACAAAGGAGTTGAGCTTGCCATCATACCAAGCGATCGAAAAGGGTGTATCGATATTTATGATTTTGAGCGCAGGATACAAAACAATACGCGGATGATTATCTGTACCCACGGCTCGAATCTGACTGGAAATTTATTGGATATTGGGGCAATCGGCAGCATTGCAAGAAGTCATCAGATTCTTTTTTGTGTAGATGCTTCACAGACGGCAGGAGTATTCCCGATTGATGTAAAAAAAATGAATATAGATTTTCTTTGTTTTACGGGGCATAAAAGCCTGCTCGGCCCGCAGGGGACTGGCGGTGTTTATGTGAGGGAAGGGATTCTGGTAAGCCCTCTGAAGTCAGGAGGCAGCGGGGTGCTGACATACAGCAGGAGCCATCCATCGCAGATGCCGACGGCGCTGGAGGCAGGAACTTTAAACGGGCATGGGATTGCTGGTTTGAATGCAGCCATTGATTATCTGAATAAGACTGGAATTGACATAATACGAAAGAAAGAGTTGGAGCTGATGCGGCGTTTTTATTATGGCGTAAAAGAGATACCCGGAGTGAAAATATATGGGGATTTTGGCACGGAAATTCGCTGTCCCATTGTGGCATTGAATCTGAGAGATTATGATTCTGCGCAGGTGAGTGATGAATTATTTATGACATACGATATTGCAGTGCGTCCGGGCGCTCATTGTGCGCCGCTGATGCATCAGGCGCTCGGAACCGTCGAGCAGGGTGCTGTCCGCTTTAGCTTTTCACATTATAATACTATAGAAGAAGTGGATTTCGCAGTCAAAGCAATACAAGAATTAGTATAGTTAAAAGCTTGCGACAACGCCAAAATTTCTATGAGACTTCTGATTGAAGTATTCAATCAGGGGGGTCTATTTTTATAAGATCGCACGCTGAATTGCATCAGATGAAATGAAAAAGATTATTGTATGGTAAATTAATGTCGTTATCTTAAGCTTTTCACAGTCAGACTACTCTGTCTCACCAGACGCAGAATCGTCTGGGAGTTCACTAAGTTAATGACATTGACTGTAACAGAGAAAAAAGGATAGAGGAGAAAGATAAAAATGGAAAAGAAAATAATAGATGCAAGGGGACTTGCCTGCCCACTTCCGGTTGTAAATGCAAAAAAAGCCATAGGTGAATTTCAGGAAGATGGGATACTTACCGTACTCGTTGATAACGAGATCGCAGTGCAGAATTTGAAAAAATTTGCCGGACAGAGAGGAATGAAAGCATCAGGGGAGAAGAAGGCAGAAAAAGAATTTGAAGTAACGATTCAGGTTGCTGCGCCATCTGCTTCTGCTGTCGGAAGGGGTGCAGAAGCAGATGGAACAGTGCGGACTGCTGCGTCAAGAACGGCGGCAGCAGAAAAGTCTGCTGCGTCAGGAACGGCAGCAGCAACAGAAAAGTCTGCTGCATCAGGAACGGCGGCAGCAGAAAAGTCTGCTGTATCAGAAACGATGGCGGAGACAGAGATCGCACAAGCATCTGGAGCAGGGGCATCAGGAGAGAATGAAGAAGAAGCAGAGCTGGCAAGCTGCGTTCCAGATTCCAGAAAGAAAGGCATGACGGTTGTTCTTTCGGCAGATGTTATGGGCGGAGGCGATGAGAAATTGGGCAGAACGCTGATGAAAGCGTTTATTTTTGCACTGACGAAGCAGGATCTGCTGCCGGAGACAATTTTGTGTTACAATTCAGGCGCTTATCTGACCTGTGAAGGCTCTGAGTCTATAGAAGATTTTAAGTCATTGGAAGCAGAAGGCGTCACGATTATGACCTGTGGGACATGCCTTGATTTTTATGGCATCAAAGATAAACTGGCGGTGGGGACAGTTACAAATATGTATGAAATCGTGGAAACGATGGAAAATTCCAGAGAATTTATCAGGCCGTAAAGAGGTGTGATCTCAATTTCTTATGGGTTAGGATGCCCGGCAGCCTTGATGTGTTATTTTCAGATTAAAGCAATAAAAAGATCTCTAGCCATTTAATTGCGGCTAGAGATCTTTTTATTGCTTTAATCTGTTTATCCTGAAAGAGAAGATTAAGTTCCTATTACTTTAAAACCGGCTGCAATATTGTGCCAATTTAGCGTTTAAAGTTTCAGGAAGTATTCCGGTGACTCTTTTCATTAACTGCAGCCAACCGCTCTGTCTTTCTGATTCCGATTTTATAAATGCATAATATTCTTGTAGATGTGCAGCCTGTTCTTTTAATGGCAGCTTATTTAGAGGTTTCAGGGTTCCATTTTGTGGAATCTCCGCCATCTTCTCATCAAACGGACTTATACCATATTCATCTCCTTTTATGTATATATGCTCCAAGCCATTCTGCTCCAGAAAAGTTGCGTAGTGGGTAAAACGTTGTTTATGCCCTTGCAGAACACTGGAAAAATCAGCACGCTCATAGATTTTGAAAATATCGGTGTCTTCGTTTATGTCCTCGGCTGTCATGTGCTGAATCTGGTGATACCTTGCCAACTCTAAAATCCTGCCATCTGATGCAAAGATAAATGTCGGCGTGCCTGCCAGAACGGCTGCTATATTTCCATGTATGCGGGTACCAAATGAAAAGTCCACGCTTTCTAGAAATGCTAGCCAAGAACGGACATCAGTAAAACCTATCTCACAGCCGGATGCACAGATCTGGCTATGAAGCTGCCACGGATAACCTTTATTGATTTTTGGAAATTTGTTCCGGTCAATCGACACCCCGGCATATAACAACAGCAGATCATCAATTCCCTGAGGCACATATGTGTAGTGTGCGAATTGTTTAGCACTGGATAAAATAAACTGGTTTAGCTTTGCCGGGATTTTAATTTTGCAGTTGACACTTACCTTTGATTCTGCATACAATTCTTTTGCCGTCTTATAAGGAAGCTCAGGACCATACATGTACATAGACGGGCAACCGATGACAGTATACTCCTTCTCTTCTATAAAGCCAAGACGTTTTAAATATTGTGCTGTGAATTCGCCACGAACACCGAGAAGCGTAGACTTATTAAGAACTGCCTTAACAAAAGCAGATACTGTACGGTCAAAGTCCTGTGAAGTTTCCCTGATTCCACATATGTTAGTCTGTAAACCTACACCAATCACAATACATGGAATCGTCAGTTTATTAATAAGTGCCGATAAATATTTGAGTTGTGTAAGAAAAGACTCCCTAAATGCATTTGCAAGGGGAATTACAAAATAATCATATTCTGCATTCCATTGTGCGATTTGCTTGGCACTGAAAATTTGGGCTGTCGAAACAGTTGTAATCAAAGTGTCTTTACGCATAAGAATCCGCATAATACTGTATGGGAAAAGCATGTTTCCAGTGTTCTCCCAGATCAAATTTTCCAATATAACTTGTTCAGTCGATGGATTGTGAAGCGGAGAAAATCCGGCACGTATTAAAATTTTTGTCATATAGACTCCTCTGTATACAAAAATAGAATTGAGAAATATTTTATGCTCATAAGTACCATAGGAACTAATTATTTAGCCTAATTTAATTTTGTATATGCAATCTTTTTGCGTTGTACTATTTTCCATCTGATTGGTTGCCATATAAAATGTACTGCCATTGTCTGGGGAACTGATAGATTCGATTTCAAATAATTCTTTTTCTACTCTATCACACGCATAAATAGCACTTAGGGAGACTTTACCATTAAATTTAGGACTGGTACCCGGTAAAGCATAAACTGCTATATCGTTTCTTAAAATTCTGTTACTACTATCTTTATGTGAATAAACTTTATATAGTTTATTTTTAGCATAATAAATTCCTTGACTAATAGGATCGCCGCATCCAGATCTTTTCAGCTGATCAATTAATTCATCTGGTATAGTTACTCGTGAAACCTCTTGAAACTTTTTATTATTTTCATCTAATGAGCAGACTGCATACTTTTGTCCTGATCCTAAGAAAAAATAATTATTTGCAATATATGCAATACAAGAAATAGTATTTAGCGGATTCTTTCCTTCCATTGGTTGATAAGTATATTGTCCCAAGAGATTGAATGAATCATTAAAACATTTTACTATCGTATTTGCTTCTCCGCCTCCTTGTGCAATAAAAAAATTTTTATTATAAGCACAATCATTTCCATGTTTTAAATACTTACTATCACTGATTGCAAGCGAGGAAACCGTATTTTGTCCTTCTCCGCGAGCCAGCACGGCTGTGGTATTAATTTTACTTAACATAACTAGCATATGTACGTAGTTAGTACTGATGGCGTATCCTTGAAGATTTGTATAGTCTCCTTTTCCTTTCGCCTCCATTAGTTTTGTTACATTGCACACTACATTATCAATTTTTACTGTTCCTTCTGTAGCCATTTTTATTTTTCCCCTTTCTTTTTTATTACAAATGTATTGGACCTATAGCTTTCAGTGTAATTATTTAAACGATTGATTATGTTTAGAAAGTGGTACCAATAAGAATTTGATATTTCAAATAATAACATATTTATAAATAAATTTCAATAGTAATTTTATTTATTTTCAATATTATGGATACAGTCAGGTAGTGTGGATTAGATTCATTTTGTAACAAAGAGTAAATGGGTTGTGCTTTTTAGGTTGTAAAGAAAATCAGGTGCTGTTATAATAATTAAAGGAAGGAATGGCGCTGACCGGCCGGCAGCAGGACAGTGCTTGAGGATTCACAGATGAACGGAGAAAAGAATGAAAACATAAAAAAAGACATACAATGGCATCCGGCATTTGTGTCAGCCATGAATCTGGAGCTTGGGGAAAACCGGAAGGGAAAAGGAGTACAATCTGAATACAAAGCCCCTTGAGATAGACCTGCTTATAATAAAAATAGAAAAAAATGGGCAGAGCAGTGGAAAGGAGAGGATGGAATGGGACCGGTACTGCAGGAGATTATGGAGCCTGAATTACGGGAGGCAGAACAGAGGGGCAGAGAAGAAGGAATTCATGGAACAGTGGAGATACTTCAAGAGTTTGGAATAAGCGGCGAAGAGATCAGGAATGCGATTATGAAGCGATATAAGCTGACTGAACAGGAAGCAGCGAAATTTTTGTAAATTTTTTAAAGACAGTTTGAAGCAGGCATTTGCATGTATGACGGCAGATGCCTGCTTCTTGTTCGATTACCAGACTGCAGACATATGGAAAAGGAGAATTAGATTCATTTTGAAACAAAGAGTAAAAGGATTGTGCTTTTTAGGTTGTAAAGAAAATCAGGTGCTGTTATAATAATTAAAGGAAGGAATGGCGCTGACCGGCCGGCAGCAGGACAGTGCTTGAGGATTCACAGATGAACGGAGAAAAGAATGAAAACATAAAAAAAGACATACAATGGCATCCGGCATTTGTGTCAGCCATGAATCTGGAGCTTGGGGAAAACCGGAAGGGAAAAGGAGTACAATCTGAATACAAAGCCCCTTGAGATAGACCTGCTTATAATAAAAATAGAAAAAAATGGGCAGAGCAGTGGAAAGGAGAGGATGGAATGGGACCGGTACTGCAGGAGATTATGGAGCCTGAACTGCGGGAGGCAGAACGGAAGGGCAGAGAAGAAGGCATACAGGAAGGCATTCAGAAAGGCATTCATGGAACAGTGGAGATACTTCAGGAGCTTGGAATCAGCGGCACAGAGATCAGGAATGCGATCATGAAGCGGTATAAGCTGACGGAACAGGAAACAGCGAAATTTTTGTAAATATTTTAAAGACAGTTTAAAGCAGGCATTTGCATGTATGATGGCAGATGCCTGCTTTCATAAAAATATTATGCAGATCAAAAGCAGATAAGAATGAAGACAGGGCTGATAACTATGAAAAAAATTTTGATTATTGAAGACGATACACACATCGGAAATGTGCTTGAAGAGACGCTTACAAAGGAGAAATATATTGTAATCCGTGCCTATTCTGGAACAGAAGCGTTATTGATATTATCTCAATCAAATCCGGACCTTATACTATTGGATTTAATGCTGCCGGGATTGGATGGGGAGGATGTTCTTCCTAAAATCAAAACCATACCGGTTATTGTGATAAGCGCGAAAGCTGACGTTGATCATAAAGTTGACCTGCTGCTCGGCGGTGCGGTTGATTATGTGACGAAACCGTTTCATATGAAAGAGCTTTTGGCCAGAATTTCCGTACATCTTAGAAATGCCGAAAGTATGCTTACTGCTTCAGAACTGACATATGAAGAGCTTACTCTTAATACAAATACGCACATTGTAAAAACCAAAAATACGGAAATAAAATTGACAAGAACAGAATATGCCATTTTGAAACTTCTTATGCAGAATCCTTCTCAGGTTGTCACAAAATCGCTGTTGTTAGACCGTATCAGCACAGATACGCCGGACTGCACGGAAAGCTCGCTGAAAGTACACATCAGCAATTTAAGAAAAAAGCTGAGGGGGGGGGCAGCTGACAAAGACTATATTGAAGCAGTATGGGGAATTGGCTTTAAAATGAGGGCAGAATAATCTTTGCTGTTTCTTTACTGTTTTCTTTACCATTTTCTTTAGCATTTACAGCTATGATGCCAGTATAGAAAACAAGGAGGTTATGATTTTATGGATTATGTTCTTAGAACCAATGCTTTATGTAAGAAATACAAAGATTTTAAAGCATTAAATGGGCTGTCTATGAATGTCCCAAAAGGAGCGATTTATGGCTTTGTAGGGAAAAATGGCGCTGGCAAAACAACATTGATTCGCCTGATCTGCGGCCTGCAGGAGCCTGCGTCCGGCGAATACACGCTGTATGGAGTGAAAAACACCGAGAAAGAAATTTTAAAGTCACGCAGAAGAATGGGAGCGGTTGTGGAAACACCTTCGATTTATCTGGATCTGACCGCCGAGGATAATTTAAAACAGCAGTACCGTATTCTGGGGCTTCCATCTTATGATGGATTATATGATCTGTTAAAACTGGTGCGGCTGGAGGACACTGGGAAAAAGAAAGCAAAAAATTTTTCTCTAGGGATGCGGCAGAGATTAGGCATTGCCATCGCATTAGTCGGTGACCCGGATTTTTTGGTTTTGGATGAGCCTGTCAACGGTCTTGACCCACAGGGAATGATTGAAATGAGAGAGCTTATATTAAAGCTGAATCGGCAGCAGCAGATTACGGTCTTGATTTCCAGCCATATCCTAGACGAATTATCCAGAATCGCAACGCATTATGGATTTATTGATAAAGGACAGATTGTAAAAGAAATCAGTGCAGAAGAATTGGATAATGCCTGCCGTAAGTGTATCCGCATAGAAGTAACAGATGTGCAGACGCTGTCCCGTGTTCTTACGGATATGGGTGTGGAATATACCATTATTTCCGAAAAAGAGGCTGATATATTTGCAAAAGTCAATGTTTCCAAATTAACGCTTTCTTTAGCAGAGGAGCATTGTGAAGTGATTTCTATGCAGGAGCGGGATGAAAGTCTGGAAAGCTACTATATCAGTCTGATTGGAGGGAAAGAGAATGTATAACCTATTGTCCGCGAATTTTATGCGTTTGAAAAAAGAAAAAGTGTTTTGGATGCTGTCTGGTTTTATGCTTGTATTAGGGCTCATTTTTCCGGCTGTAATAAAAATGGATGAGATCAAAACAAAGACTGCCAGGGATATGGACAGTATTTTTGGTCAGTATGCGATTTTTATTGGTATCTTTATGGCTGTCTTCTGCAGCTTTTTTGTCGGAAAAGAATACAGCGATGGAACAATCAGAAACAAGATAATTGCCGGGAAAAGACGGGCAGATATTTATCTTGCGAATTTCATTGACTGCGCGATGGTCAGTGTGATGATGTGTGGATGTTTTTTTCTTGCTTATCTCTGTGTAGGAATTCCGCTGCTTGGTTCATTCTCAATAGATCTCAAGACGGCACTTCAATTTTTGCTGACAGTCATCTTTCTTTCCATTGCGTTTTCATCTATTTATAATCTGATTGCAATGTTAAGTACAAACAAAGCGGTGACTGCAGTCATATGTATTTTGCTGGCATTTATGTTTTTATTTATTGGAATGCAGTTAAATCAAATGCTGAACCAGCCTGAAACAGTGATTGGAATGACGGATGCAGAGGGTGTTGCGGCATATGAAGAGTTTCCCAATCCAGACTATCTGAATGGTGAAGAGCGCAGGATTGTCCAGATTGCTTGCGATGTTATTCCTGGAGGACAGGTGGCTCATTGTGTTTCACTGGATGTGGTAAATCTGCCTATGCTTCCTGTTTATTCGCTTATCATAATTCTGTTAACAACAGGCATAGGGCTGTTCTGTTTCAAAAAGAAAGACATAAATTAAGGAGAACTCCAGACTATCTGCATCAAGGCTGTTTTGTTTCAAGAAAAAAGACTTAAATTAAGGGGGCTGCTATGGAAATATGGTTATGGGTAATGCTCGGCATTTTGGCTGTGGTGATCGCTGCATTATTTATAAAACTTTATGTATTACAAAAATCAGTAAAGGAAATCGAAACTGCTTTTGTCGACAGGTTCATAACCGATACAAATATTTTGATTGATATTTCCAGCAGCGATAAGCATATGCGTCATTTGGCAAATACGATCAATAAGCAGCTCCGAAAACTCCGTACAGAACGACAGCGATTTCAGCAAGGTGATATGGAGCTGAAAAACGCTGTGATAAATATCTCTCACGATTTACGGACACCGCTTACTGCGATCCGAGGTTACTTAGAATTGCTGGAGCAGGAAGAAAAATCGAAAGCAGCCAGCCGGTATATCGGGATTATAAAAGAACGTGTGGATATTTTGACGCAGCTGTCAGAAGAGCTTTTCAGCTCCTCCATTATCATCTCAATGAAAGACAATACAATCAGAGAGCAGGTTGTCATCAATACGGTATTGGAAGAAAGTATTGCAGCGTTTTATACTGTTTTAACAGAGAGAAATATTGTGCCGGTGATACAAATAACTCATATAAAAATAATTTGGGTGCTTGACCGCGCAGCTTTATCCCGCGTGTTTTCTAATCTAATAAGTAATGTTGTAAAATATAGTGATGGAGATCTTTTAATCGTTCTATCAGAGAGTGGAGAGATAACTTTTTCTAACAAGGCTTCTGGATTAGATGAGATACAGGTGGGGAGATTGTTTGACCGTTTCTATACAGTAGAAGCTGCCAGAAAATCAACAGGTTTAGGATTAGCGATTTCCAAAACGCTTGTTGAACAGATGAATGGGACGATATCAGCAAACTATAAAAACAGCAGATTAAGCATCCGAATTTTTTTCAGACAGGTGGAGTAAACCTGGACTTTCAAAATAATAAGGTAGAAAGATATGAAAAATATGAAAATAAAGCAGGAACATTTTATAGATTATATCCGAAAAAATAAAACAGATCATAAAGAATATATCAGAATTATCCGCATGCTTATCAAACATGCGGATGCTGTCTGCTTTACAATAAAGCCTTTTTTAGATACAGTAGACGAATTTTATCATAGTATCTGGTCAGCTATGAGATTTAGTGTTCTTGATTACGGATATGCAGAATCTGCCATTGATGAAGCTGGGAAAAAAAGCTGTATGATTCTATTGCGTACGGATTACGAGCTGTATGATTTTATGCAGAACAGAAAAAATTTGTTTGATTTTGGGCAGGAAGATCCGTATTTTGGTTTTGCACTGGAGAACCCTGCTTTTATAAAAGATGGAGAAGTGTTCTGCTATACAATCAGCCATGAAGAGATTTGTCTGGTAACGAAAAGCGTATATGAACAGTTATGTAAAATATCTGAGTGCATTTTTTGACAGATTTGAGAATGGATATAACAAAATGATTTTCTTTTTACGCAGAAAATATGCAGTGAATTGAAATTTTTGGAGGAAGACAAAAAGAACGCGTCTATAGTGCTGAACGCTGGCAGGATGTGATGTTGTATTTCTGGATCCTGACAATGTTTTGATGAGATCTGCACAAGATTACGGATGCATTTGGATGTGAATAACGATCAGATTTTGAAAATTACTTTTCCAAGAATTACAGTAAGGGATTATCTGGCTGTCTGTGCCGCGTCAGAGCATTACAAAAAAATTCAGCGTGTGTTTGCAGAAATGGATAAAGGTATCTGGGGCAGGATGGGAATGTGCCGCGTTCTAGGATAATGAATGAGTGAATGAATGAGTCAATATTAACCTTAAACAAGTCAAAATAGTACCTTTTTCTATTAGTCGGGAAGGTGTATTCTATCATACGTAACGAGGAACAACACAAAAAACGGAGGTAGAAAAATGAGCGCTATTACATTAAAAAACAATGCAGTTATGTATAAGGAAAGCAAAAAAACACTGAAAGAAAGGATTGCAGAATATTTTGCAGAAAATCAGAAAACAATCATTTTAGGACTTTATGCAATTTCTGGAACAATGCCTGACGCGGTGACATTAAGAGCATTGGATTTGATCTAATTACAGACTGAAATATCAATATTGACTTAAATAAAGTCAAAAAAATACCTTTTTGATGAAGGTACAAAGTAGTATCCTAATAAACGTAACAAAGAACAGTACAACATAAATATATAAATCATGAAGGTTAAAACGGAGGTAGAAAAATGAATACAGTATCTTTAAGAACAAATACAGCTTATAAGGAAAATGAAAGCAAAAAGACATTAAAACAGAGAATTGCAGATTATTTTGAAGAAAACTGGAGCACGATGGCAATGGGAATGTACGCACTGTCAGGCAGAATGCCGGATGTGGAATTCCTTCGCAGCATAAATGTACTGTAATGGCAGGGCGCTGCAGCAGATGAAAAAGCAAAATATCAACTCAAATAATCATATAAAAAAGCGTAACATTCAGCAGGAAGCTTGGATGGGACGCTTTTTTGTTTGCTTTGAAAGTACCATCGAGAAGGGATACCCATAGGCCACGATGTCCAAAATATGCACATAGCTTTTATCCTTGGTGGTGCGTTCATAGCGCATGTAGATTTGATTGGGAATCATGGCAGTTTTACGATTTTCGTATTTGTGAAGGAGTGCATCCATATAAGGATTTGAAAATCCGGTTAAACAGCTTTTGGTTTGTGAAACCGTTTTTTTCCATAAGAACCTGAACCGGATCGTCTGTATGAATCAGATCCTGATAAATATGAGACGCGCGAACCTCATTTACGTACTGTAAAAATGAAGTCCCCATATTTTTCTTAAAATAACGGCAGAAGTGTTCCTTGCCTACACCCAGCAGGTCTGCGGCATCCTGCAGGCTGACTGCTTCTGAATAATGCTCTTCCACATATGAAAGGATACTGCGGATACGGTTCATTGCCAGCTTGTCTGTCTCGCCAAGCAGCGGCGCGCTGTCGGTTGAAAAATTCTGAATAAGCTTTGCAACTGTCTGAAGAATCAGGCCTTCTGCTTCCAGCATAAATGTCGGTGAGTCGTTGATATACAGCTCTGTAATGCGTTTTAAAAATCCGCAGAGTTCGAAATATTTTGGAAAATTGGCATCTGTAACCATGTCCGGGCAGCAGAAGATTTCATGGTGTGTTATTTTGGGAAGATACCATTCCAGTGATTCTTTCGAGATATGAATGCATAAAAACATAGCGCTGCCGCCGTAATGATAGGCACGGTGGATTTTCTTGGATTCTACCACGAGCAATTCTTTGTTTTTCTGATGATGTGTAACTCCCTCAATCGAAATATCAGATTCCCCGTTTAGAGGGTATAGGATTTCCAGTGCGTCGTGCCAGTGGAGCGGTGAATATCCGCTGGTTTTGGTCTGGAATTTGAGCTTGATATTCAGCGGACTTGTATCCATGATGATTTCATTGTATGGCTGCATAGGCGGCTCCTTTCTGCTGCTTTCTGACTTTTGAATAATATAAAGGAAAATTGATGAAAAGTCAATGGTAACAGTTCGGATATAGCGTTACATATTGGCTGTGCGGACGCTGGGAGAGGAAATCTGCCCGGTCTGCCGGCGTCCGTTCCAGAATGTAAGAAGCCCTAAGCATTCTGGAAAAGTCACCAGAAGACGGAACCTCTCCTCGCACTCGGCGTCTTCACAGCCAGTATGTAACTATTTATCTGAATGGTTACAAAATCTTAAGTTAATGACATTGTGTTGCGAACTGTAACAGTCAAAGAAAAGTCCACCGACTTTTGTATAGACAATTTCTATTTATCGTATTATTATAAAAGAATAACAAAGTAAGGAAAGCAATAATTAGCAGTGGGACGGAGGAAAAATGGATTTTAGACATGAGCTTGTGCTTCCAAATGATGATCTCCCGTTTAAGCTGTTTGTTTTTGAAGGAACAGACGGCAGTTATAAAGTGTCCAAGCATTGGCACCGATCAATAGAGATTTTTTTGGTGCTAGAAGGAAGTATGGATTTTTATATTAATTCTCAGAAGCATGTATTGGAAAAGGGAAAGTTTATTCTCGTAAATTCGAATGAAGTACATAGCATTGAATGTCCGAAGCCCAATTTTACATTAGTATTACAGATTCCAAGGGGATTGTTTGAGAAATATCTTGGGGATGCGGACAGTCTGTTGTTCCGGCGTTCCTGTGACAAGGATGCCCAGATGGCTGTATTGATCCGGCGGATGCATGAAGCATATGAGTCAGAAAAGCCAGAACGGCTGTTTGGCATATTGAGTGATTTTTTTCAGCTGATGTATTTGCTTGCGGCAGATTACCGGATTCTGGAAGTGGATGAGGAGCGGAAGAAACAGAATATGCAGCTGGATCGCTTGTCGCATATCACGAATTATATTCAGGTGAATTACCGTGAAGACCTTACGCTGGAAGGAGTAGCGCGTATCTTTGGATTTTCTCCCGCATATTTATCCAGAATGTTTCAAAAATACGCAGGTATTAATTATAAGACGTATGTACTGGAGCTGCGTACGGAAGCCGGGTATCGGCTGCTGATGAATACGTCTATGCCGGTTGGTGAGATTGCGCTGGAGTGCGGGTTTCCTGACAGCCGCAGCTTTGCAAAGTCGTTCCGCAGAAGATATGGAATGCCGCCGGCAGAATATCGGAAAAGGAGCAGGCTCGCTCAATAAATGGGAAAATTTCATGTAATGCCTGTGCCAGACAGCTGAAGAGGGAATCTGCATAGTCTGTCGGCGGCTTTGAAATAAGACAAAAAAGTGCTACAACCTTGTCAAATATTTGATTGTGAGAAAACGCTATGAAAACTATAATGAAAAGCAGTATAGAATCTTTGGAAATGAGAATCACTACGCAGCTGGTGTGCTGCAATCTTTTAAAAAATTTTAAATATGGAGGAAAAAATTATGTTTCAAAACATCCCAAAAGTGAAAATCGGTATCGTAGCAGTCAGCCGTGACTGCTTCCCGGAAAGCCTGTCAGTAAACAGGCGCAGAGCGCTTGTAGAAGCGTATGCTGCCAAATATGATGCGGCACAGATTTATGAATGTCCGGTCTGTATTGTAGAGAGTGAGATTCATATGCAGCAGGCTCTGGAGGATGTAAAAAATGCAGGATGTAATGCACTGGCAGTATATCTGGGCAATTTTGGCCCGGAAATATCTGAGACACTTTTGGCAAAGCATTTTGAAGGGCCGAAAATGTTCTTAGCGGCGGCCGAAGAGTCATCTGACAGCCTGATTGGCGGGCGCGGGGACGCTTACTGCGGTATGCTGAACGCCAGCTACAATTTGAAGCTTAGAAATGTCCGGGCGTATATTCCAGAATATCCGGTAGGTACTGCGGAGGAATGTGCAGACATGATTCATGGATTTCTGCCGATTGCGCGTGCGGTGATTGGTCTTAATGGTTTAAAAATTATCAGCTTCGGTCCAAGGCCGCTAAATTTCCTGGCATGTAACGCGCCGATTAAGCAGCTGTATAATTTAGGTGTAGAGATTGAGGAAAATTCTGAGCTGGATTTATTTGAAGCATTTCATAAGCATAAAGATGATGCCCGTATCCCAGAGGTAGTGGCAGATATGGAAAAAGAGCTGGGATCTGGAAATCAAAAGCCTGATATACTGCCAAAGCTTGCACAGTATGAGCTTACTTTGCTGGACTGGGTGGAGGAGCACAAGGGATATCGTGATTATGTCTGCATCGCCGGGAAATGCTGGCCTGCGTTCCAGACACAGTTTGGATTTGTGCCTTGCTATGTCAACAGCCGCCTGACAGGCAGGGGTATTCCGGTTTCCTGTGAAGTAGATATTTACGGGGCATTGAGTGAGTTTATCGGCACCTGTGTCAGCGAGGATGCAGTTACTTTATTAGATATTAACAATACAGTGCCGGCAGATATGTATGAAGAAAGTATCAAAGGCAAATTTGACTATACGCAGCAGGATACGTTTATGGGCTTCCACTGCGGCAATACATGCTCCAGCAAGCTGTCAGCATGTTCTATGAAGTATCAGATGATTATGGCACGCACACTTCCAGAAGAGGTAACGCAGGGTACACTGGAAGGAGATATCATACCTGGATATATTACATTTTTCCGTTTACAGAGCACTGCGGACGCAAAGCTGAGAGCTTATGTGGCACAAGGCGAGGTGCTTCCGGTAGCGACAAAATCCTTTGGTTCGATCGGTGTGTTTGCGATTCCGCAGATGGGCAGATTTTACCGTCATGTTTTGATTGAGGGAAATTATCCGCATCATGGCGCAGTAGCATTCGGACATTTTGGAAAGAGTCTTTTTGAAGTATTCAAGCTGGTCGGTGTGGAGCCGGATGAGATTGGATTTAATCAGCCGAAAGGAATGCGTTATAAGACAGAAAATCCGTTTGATTAAATATAGACTTTAGTAAGACTGATTCGCGTCAGTGCAAGGCAGAATATTGACGGCGATGTGAACATGGCCGCTCATAGTAGCGATCTTTTTGTGAGGTGTAATGGCGAGATGCGATAAGGTTTAAAAGGAGAAAAAATGCTATATATTGGAATTGACTTAGGTACGTCTGCGGTAAAGCTGCTGCTGATGCGGACGGACGGTAAGATAGAAAATATTGTGTCAAAAGAATATCCGCTGAGTTTTCCGCATCCCGGCTGGTCGGAGCAAAATCCGAAAGACTGGTGGGATGCCTGTGTAGAAGGAATCCGTGAGCTGACGGAGTCAGCTGATAAAAGTCAGGTAGCAGGCATCAGCTTTGGCGGGCAGATGCATGGACTGGTGGCGCTGGATGAGCATGATGAAGTCATCCGTCCGGCTATTTTATGGAACGACGGAAGGACAGCGGAAGAAACTGACTATTTAAACGAAACCATAGGCAGGGATAAGCTGTCCCAGTATACGGCAAATATTGCGTTTGCAGGATTTACGGCTCCAAAGCTGTTATGGATGAAAAAAAATGAACCGCATTTGTTTGAGAAAATAAAGAAGATTATGCTGCCGAAGGATTATATTGCATATAAACTGACCGGTGTACATTGTACCGATGTATCAGATGCTTCCGGTATGCTGCTGATGGATGTCAGGCAGAAATGCTGGTCAAAGGAGATGCTTAGTATCTGCGGCATTCGGGAAGAACAGCTCGCACATATTTATGAAAGTTATGAAAAAGTCGGCACGCTGCTGCCGGAGACGGCAGATCTGCTCGGACTGCCGCAGAATGTCATAGTTGCCGCAGGGGCAGGTGATAATGCGGCTGCTGCGGTCGGAACCGGTACAGTAGGAAATGGAAGCTGTAATATATCACTTGGGACAAGCGGGACAGTTTTTATAGCCAGTGAAAATTTTGCTGTGGACAGTCACAATGCGCTTCATGCGTTCGCACATGCGGATGGGCATTATCACTTGATGGGCTGTATGCTGAGTGCTGCTTCCTGTAACAAATGGTGGATGGAAGATATTATCGGTACAGATGATTTTGCTGTGCAGCAGGCGGAAATAACGAAGTTGGGTGAAAACCATGTGTATTTTCTGCCGTATCTGATGGGTGAACGTTCTCCGCATAATGACCCAAAGGCCAGAGGGACATTTATCGGCATGACAATGGATACGACGCGTGCCGAAATGACACAGGCTGTTTTAGAAGGTGTTGCGTTTGCTCTGAGGGATTCTTTTGAAGTGGCAAAGAAGCTCGGGATTACGATTGAACGCACGAAGATCTGCGGCGGCGGCGCGAAGAGTCCGCTGTGGAGGAAGATGATTGCAAATATTCTGAACGTGAAGGTGGATCTTTTGGCCAGCGAGGAAGGCCCGGCTCTTGGTGGGGCGATGCTGGCGGCAGTTGCGAATGGCGAATATGCCGATGTGGCACAGGCGGCAGATGCGATTGTAAAGGTAACGGATACGGTGGAACCGGATAAAAAGCTGGCAGGGCTGTATGAAATGCGGTATCAGACGTTTCGTAAGATTTACCCGAAGGTGAAGGAATTGTATCCGGAAATGTCATAGAGTGATTTGGATAGAAATTAAAATTGGGGGGGGGCGCGTTTGAAAAATGCTTTCTGTGAAATGCATCCACAGGGCATGATATGAATCACACTTTGTACCCATGCATGATATGGAGAATTTATCTCAAAATTTTGAGTCGTATCCGCAGGGCATGATATAGCAGGCTTTCTGCATTCCATTTCGATCCGCGCTAAATGAGTGCTGCTGGCACACAGCGCCGTTGAATAAGATGAATTATCCGTATCATGCCCTGTGGGTATAAAGTAGGGAGTACAGATCGCGGGAATAATTTTTTAAATATGCTCTAACTGCAGCGGCATTGCAAGCGATGTCTGTTGACGGCGCTGTCTGCCGCTGCAATTTTTCGATAGACTGGAAATTGTTATTATAACTTAACGGTTATCTCATATTTATCATCAATAAGCGTATAATCTGCATTGTGTTTTTGAGCGAGCTCTAAAAACTGTGCATTATCTTTTATAACGTTTTCTAAAGTACACCATGTATCATCTAAACGATTTTCGATGATACATGCATATTTTTTAATACTGGCAAAGTGATTTCGTATATAATTCTCGCTCATTACAAGACAGTAGAACCTAATATTATCAAGGTACTCTTTTTTAAAGTCATTCGACCAATCAAGAGGAATATAGCATCCTTCAACAATAAGATTCTGTTTATTTTCTATGGCGGTTTTGACCATTTCACGAACAATGGGCCATAAATAATCCGTAAGCCCATTATCATCTTCGGGTGTCAGACTGGTGCAGCCGCTGCGGATGAGACCCATTTTCAAGTGATCTATTGATAAATATGGATATTTATATTTTTCAAGCAAATTTTGAGCAAGTGCAGTCTTGCCTGTGTGAGATGCGCCTGTTATTAATACAATCATCATTTTCCTCCGAATTATAAATTCTCATTTGTACGCTTTTTCTATAAACTTCTTTGTTCTTCACGGTTTATCAGCCCTCATACTTAATTATTTTCTCCATTTTGCAGTCCTCCCGATAATTACAAATATAATGATTCCAATTAACTCTCCAAAGGCATGACTCATAAATCCCCGCATATGGAGCACGTCTTCCCACACATAATCTCCTATGATTAGTTTTGTGGCGTAATTTCCTATGATTACCAAGAATAGAAACAATACTATGCAGTCCCAAATATTCCATTTTAGAAATGTTCTTCCGAGCACTGGAGGCCAGAGGACAAGAAGCCATGACAACAGGATCGGCAAGCCATAACGCAAAAGCCAGACGGTCCCTGTTCCAATCAGATAATATCTGGTAATCTGTATGACAGAAAGCAGGACAAATGTCCCGATGCTTATGACTGCCATTGCAGCACAGCCTTTATTTTTTTTGCATGTTGAAAGAGCATATAAAAGAACGTCCGCAAATAAGCAGGAGCTTGTGGTAATCAAAGACCATGTAATTCTTTTGTTTACCGCAAGATCCACAATCAGACAGACAAGTATTGCAATAAAGCTAAGACCGCCAAAGCCATATAGCAGATACATTTTCTTTGTTTTTTTCAAGAATCTTTTTACATCTGAAATCTCTGCCGGCGGCGTTTCCGTTTCCAGATGACAAGCCATATCGTGATAGATTTCACTACATTCTGTACAATGCTCTAAATGGTTATCAATGCTCTTTTTGGAAACCTCATTTACCATTCCATCAACATAAAGTGGAAGTAAATCTCTGACAATCTCACAAGCTAATTCTTTTTCCTTTAGTTCCATTCTCTCATTCCTTTCATTATTTTTTGTTTTCCCCTGTAATAAGTTACCCTCGCCCAGTTTTCCGTTTTTCCTAAAATAGCCGCAATTTCAGAAAATTGTAGTTCTCCTGCCAATCGTAAATACATGACTTCTCTTGTTACAGTATCAAGGTTGTGCATTAGGCGGAAAATTTCTATTTTTTCTAAATTGTCCAGGCTCTTATTTTCGACATTTTCTGTGGAAGGTTCGCAATCGTCCAACGGGGCGGTTTTATGCCTGCTTCTTTTTTCCAGTTCCTTATACCATATTTTTTTGGCAATTCCGCATAGCCAGACGGAAATTTTACAATCTCCCCTGAATTTGTCAATCCCTTTAACTGCTTGAAAGAATGTTTCCTGCGTCAGTTCTTCGGCAAGTTCGCTGTCCTGCGTTAAGCCGCATAGGTATTTGTATATCATGGCAGCATTTTCACGATATATTTCATCCATTTTTTCTTTATCCATATCAGCACCTCATATTGTTAGTTCTTTTCGAGTGCGATTTGTTACAAACATTTTTATTTTTTTGTTTTTTCTGGCAGCTATCAATATAATCATATACGATTAAGTAAATAATACAAGCAAAAAACGGAAAACTGCAGTATGCGGATCCAGCCACATCTTTCGGTAAAAAGCGACCTTAGTATTCAATGCTTAGAGCTTTTTGCATTCTGGAAAAGACGCCGGGGCAGATTCCATCTTCCAACGACCGGTCGGCCAGTTGCAGCGCCTGATCGTTACTTTTCACACCTCAGCCAAAAGAGGCTGTGCTGTAAAAAGTAACGGCATCCAGCCCATTGGAAGTTCGCCTTTGGCGAAGGGCTGGATGCATGGCAGGCCGCATTCTTTGGCCCTGATCAGACAGCAGGTGTCTGGTCAGGGTATGAAAAGTAACGCCTGATTTGAACTATTGTAACAGTTCGGCCCAGTACTTTGCATTTACTGCAAAGTACGTAAGAACATGTAAATTATGCCAAGAGGGAATCCGGCTCTTCGCCAAAGGCGAACTTTCAATGAGCCGGATTTCGTTACAGTGAAGCCGAAGGCTGAACTGTAACAACTATTGATTTTTTTACAAAATAAGTCTTGACGAATATAAAGGCACATATTATAATATACATACTTTATGTATGTACCACATTGTTATATGTATATAAAGTAATATCAATGTATATCTAGTATTTTAAAATCTTGTATTATCATTAGACATATTTAGTATAATTTGAATATTTTAAGGGTCTTGTAGTATTGTAGGGCATGTCTGTGGCATACAATGTATTCAAGTATACACCATATTTTAGGAGTTCTGCAGTTAGTAAGCAGACCGGATGTCTTGAAGGTCTGAATCGTTTCACATATTTTCATGGATCTATAAAGTAAGTATAAAATCTTTGGTATCCCCTAATTAAGAATATTGCTTTTCGTGCCCAAAAGCGGCTTTGCTGTGAAGAGCGTTACTTTTCGCACCTTAGCCGGAAAGAGGCTGTGCTGCGAAAAGTAATTTGAGAATTTCAAAATTATAAATTTATCATTGACAATACTGGAATTTTATACTAGTATAAAGACAGAATTACGAACATACGTTTGCAAAAGCTTGAACAAGGAGAATTATTATGGCAAGAGAAGTGAAAGATAATAGTAATAAAGACAGCAAAGAAGATAAATTAAAAGCACTGGATGCAGCGATTTTTCAGATAGAAAAGCAGTATGGCAAAGGATCCATTATGAGGCTTGGAGACCCGACAAGTAATATGAATGTAGCAACAGTGCCGACAGGTTCACTGAGCCTAGATCTGGCATTAGGACTCGGCGGTCTGCCAAAAGGAAGAATTGTAGAGATCTATGGACCGGAATCCAGCGGTAAGACAACGGTTGCTCTCCATGTAGTGTCAGAGGTGCAAAAAGCCGGAGGAATTG
>CANDMV010000034.1 GCA_947385875.1 uncultured Eubacterium sp.
TCCGGTTTACGCCATATTCACGTTCCAGTTGTGGATACGAAGTTCCTCCGGCATTGTACAGATCCACGATCTGCTGCTTGAATTCCGGAGTGTAGGATTTTTGGTTTTTCGCCATGCTGAACATCTCCTTTGCTCTTTCATTTGATAGTATAGATTGTTCAACTTTTTCTGTCCACACTTATATACTAACACCACTTATATATTAGCACAGAAATTTAATCTAAAAAATGCCAATATTAGTTGTCGTGATTTTAGAGATTTTTTTTCTGAAATAGAAGACGGCAGCATTGACTTGGTTTTAACAGATCCTCCATATGGGGATAATGCACAATATTTTGAACATGCACAACGTGTACATCCTTTTTTGCCGTATAATTTATCAGAAGATAAAGAACGTTTAAGTAAAGAAGTTGTATGAGGTTTAACCAGGAAATGCAAGTTCAGCTAAGAAAGTCTGGTTTAATGAAACTTATGAATCCTATTTATAAAGATAAAATTTATACTATTTTGGCTCGTTATACATATCGCAATGGAGCGCAATATAGATTGACAGGTATTTCTCCATATGACTATATGAACAAGGATATGAATGCTGAAATTAGATTACGGGAATTTGCACCGGTTGTCATAGAAGAACTTACAACTGAAGGACAGGGATTTAGGTTCGAAGAATATGTGATTCGTTTAGCTGCATTTATGGAAAATGGGAGCAGGGAAATAATTGAAAAATTACATACAGCTAACAGATTAATACCAGAACTGTTAACTATATATACCTATGAAGATAAAGAACAAGGCAAGTTCTTTGTAAAGGAAACCGCCTCTGCTTATACAGTTGAGGGACGAATCAGTCTGTGAAAAATGGATCCAAGCGATTTTGAAAAGCTTATTGCAGATTATTTTTTGAAGAGGGGGTTCGTGGATGCTAAAGTGATTGGACAAGCATGTGATAGAGGTGTAGATGTATTGGCTACTAACACTGAAGGAGAATTGGAATTAATTCAATGCAAAAGATATCGAGAAGGAAATAATATTGGTTCAGCCCCAATTCAATGTGTGGATAGTTATATGCGGAGCCGTAAAGCAAAAAAAGCATGGGTAATAACAACTTCTGATTTTACAAAAGAGGGCAAAGATGAAGCAAGGGTTACACATGTCAACATTGTTAATGGCCAGGCGTTGATTAAATCATTAGAACTATATTATCCCGGAAAATATATGTTATAGTATGTTCTTGAAATCAAAGAGAAAACATAGCAATTGTGAAAAGTGTTTTGGTATAGTTTAAAAGAGGCGTATCTGATATTTTGGAAAGGATGATTGTAGAGTAAGATTTTTAATTTTAATTAAAGAGGTAAGCAATGTATTTAGGAATTTAGAATGTTTATAGAGATAGTTGTAAAAGAGGACTGAATGCAGAATAGAAAGAAGTCAGGCATGACAGATATTTTGAATAGATAGTGTAAGCGTTTTTGAAGGGAAATTGCGATTATGATAAAAGGAAATA
The DNA here is from genome assembly GCA_947385875.1 of uncultured Eubacterium sp. Lineage (GTDB taxonomy): Bacteria > Bacillota > Clostridia > Lachnospirales > Lachnospiraceae > Eubacterium_J. Next base: position 1,508 of record CANDMV010000034.1, read on the forward strand.
ACAGCGATTATAGAAAGGACGATTTTAGGAGCAAAGATTATTCAGGTGATTGGGTTAAACATTGGTTAAGATTGGTCAGTGAGAGTGCGCTTATAGAAAAAAAGAGTATATTTGAAAAAATGTGGGAAAAGTGCAATGAGAAGGCAGAACACATGCCCAAGACAATATTTAAATTCTATTCATTTAATCAGAATTCACTAAAATGTATTGAATCAAATAAAGTATATTTAAATTCACCTGAAAATTTTAATGATCCGTATGACTGTTTCATTTGTTCGAATGAAAATGATTTTGTTAAAACATTTTTTATTGAATACATTAAAAGAAACGGTTATGTTCAAAGTGGGGTAATTACTGAGAGTGAATTTGAGAAAATAAAAGATTCGTATCCAGATGATGAGTTTATTGCAGGCCACTATTTAAAGACATTTGACAGTGTCTTAAGGAGCATTCTGTTTGAGGATCAGGATCGGGCTGATAAATTATACGAAATTTGTTATCAGGCACGTCAACAATACAAAAAAACAATTTCGGTAATCAGAAATAAAAAGATAAGAGTATCGTCTTTTTCATGTTTTAATAATGAAGAATTTTGTCGGTCTACAGAAATGTGGGGATATTATGCTGCATCACATACGGGATTTTGCGTTGAATATGATTTGGAAAATGCACTGCCAAATATAAAGATGGATTCCTTGGTTCGTGGTGGAATGATGCCCTGTAAGTATTCAAAAAAGCCAGTTTTTATTCCTAATTCGTTGTTTTGGAAATATTTTGACGATAATAAGTTGACAGAAAATCAGAAAATACAATTTGATAAAACTGTGCTTTTATCTTTTTTAAATAAATCATCTTCATGGAGAAATGAAAAGGAATGGCGATTAATTGTACCAGATGAAATAAGTAATATTTATGACAATCTAATAAATTTTTTCCCTATAAAAACAATATATTTAGGAGTGAAAATGTCTAAAAGTGATAAAGAGTACTTTTACGATTTTGCCAAAAGAAAAAATATCTCAGTAGTTGATATGCAGTGTAGGACAGATGGATATGAACTGGAATTTCGTACAATTGATATAGATGAATACACTAAGTGGCATAATTTTCATTTGCAATGTACAATTAATAAGAGTGATTATGCTTTTTTATGGAATATGTAGAAGAAAATTAGAGATAAATAATAAAAGATGTCACATTTATGAGTATCAAACAAGTAAATTTAGGACAAAAGTTAAGGGGATAATTGGGCGGGAATATTTTTACGATGAATTATTTCTGGCAAGGTATGATGGGGAAAGATATATACATGAAGTATAGGAGAATACTGTATATTGTTTGAGACAGGAAATAGGAGGAATGTTATGACAGCGTTAAGGCAAAGTACTATTGCGGAATTGGAGAAGGTGCCAGAGGATAAATTACATGTAATTATGCAATTTATTGATACTTTAACAGATGAAGCGGGAGGAGAAAAGAAGCGTTATAATCTTGAGCAATTTGTTATGCCGCCTACAGAACGAGGACAGGATGCAGATGCTTATGTAAGGGGGCTAAGAAACAATGACAGACTTTAAGAGAGTATATGTTGACACTTCGCCGTTTATATATTATTTGGAAAACAGTGCTTTGTATATGGATAAAATGAAACATTTTTTTGAAATATGCCTTGATAAAAATATACAGATTGTTACTTCTGTGATTACAGTTGAAGAATATCTGGTGTTTCCATATGCAAGTGGAAAAGTGGAATTTATTGAAAACTTCAAACGATTTATTGAGTACATGAATATCAATGTGATCAATATAGATAGCAGGATAGCAGAACAGGTGGCAAAAATTCGGAGTCGATATAAGTATTTCAAAGCTATGGACGCTTTGCAGATTGCAGCGGCAATAGCCAGCGGGTGTGATATGTTTTTTACAAATGACAAACAATTAAGGCAGGAAAAGGAATTACCATGTATGACCATTGATGATTTGTAGAATATAAGATGAATAAATAGCAGCGCCATTAAAAAGTATGGTTGGACATAGTGTTTTCTTGGATTGGCTGTTGAGTTTGTTTTCTTAAAGCATGGCTGTCGTTTTTGCTAAAGTATTTTTATTGTCCATACTTAATAAGAACATTACTAATTGAACTGTATGCAAAAGATACATCGAAAAAGGTAAAAAGTGCGAAGCGGGCAAGGTTCCTCGACGGGATGTACATTTCGACAAGTGCGCCGTATGGATATAAAAAAGACCCGGAACAACAGGCACCGCCTTGTGATTGACAAACGGTACGCGCCGACAGTCAGGATGATCTTCTCACTGGCAAAGGACGGCATGGGGATTCTGCAGATACGGAATTATATCAACAGCAGGCATATCTTAAGGCCGTCCGCAGTCAACCCGAACGGCTGCGGGCGAAAAAGGCACGGCTTTCAGAGGTAGATAACCTGTTCCAGTCTCTTTACGAAGATAAGCTGAATGGGAAAATTTCAGAGCGCAACTACCAGATGATGAGCAGGCGGTCGCTTCGCGATGGGATATCTGCACTCCTGAATCACTTTCTTACGTCCTGAACAGTAAATGTGCAGGGCTGCCTGAACTGTTCTGTGATGTCATTATACGAAAGACGGAAAACTCCTGCAATAGATTTTCGATAATCGGTCGATTATGGATGATATGTGGTTAGAGATGCGTAAGTGGAGGCGACACATTGGCAGAAGCCATCCTTCTTTTCCAAATGGATATAAGTAATATCCGTACACCTTTTTACTGACAAGGGCGAACCCGACAGCAAAAAGCCATTGCATTTAAAAATGTAAAAAAGCAAGACATGTAAAAATTAAGCTTTTTTATTGACTTTTCTATAGAATGCGCTATAATGAGTATGTCTTAGGAGATACTATGATGGACAGGGAAGGCATATTGAAAAATATGGTTTCCTGTTTTTTCAACGCTATTAACCACTGTATTCCTACGGGAATACTATGATATATAATCTGATAAAACTATTTAAGGAGGATTTTACGCATGGAAAAGCTGATTTATCTGGATAATGCGGCAACTACAGCATTAAAGGCAGAAGTATTTGATACAATGAAGCCATACTTTTTGGAAAATTACTTTAATCCAAACAGTGTATATACTCCTGCGCAGCGGACAAAAAGCGCGGTGGAAGAAGCAAGGAGTACGATTGCAGATCTGATAGGGGCGAAGGCAAACGAGATTTATTTTACCGGCGGCGGCAGTGAGGGTGATAACTGGGCGATCAAAGGATGCGCACAGGCTTTTGCGTCTAAGGGGAAGCATATCATCACTTCTAAGATTGAGCACCATGCAGTGCTGCATACGTGTGAATATCTGGAAAAGCAGGGATATGAGGTAACGTATCTGGATGTAGATGAATATGGAATGGTTCGTCCCAAGGAGCTGGAGCAGGCGATCCGCCCGGATACGATTTTAATCAGTATTATGTTTGCGAATAATGAAATCGGAACGATTGAGCCTGTCCGTGAGATTGGCGAGATTGCAAAAAAGCATGGCGTGCTGTTCCATACGGATGCTGTTCAGGCATTTGGACATGTGCCGATCAATGTGGACGAGCTGAATATAGACATGCTGAGCGCCAGTGCGCATAAATTTCACGGGCCGAAGGGAATCGGATTTTCGTATATGAGAAACAGTGTAAAGCTGGGAGCTTTGATACATGGCGGCGCGCAGGAACGGGCAAGAAGAGGCGGAACGAGCAATGTACCGGGTATCGTAGGAATGGGTGTGGCAGCTCGGATTGCGGCAGAAGGAATGGAGGAGGCAGGAAAGAAGACGGCTGCCGTCAGAGATCATCTGATTGAGCGTGTTTTGTCAGAAATTCCGTATTCAAGGCTGAACGGCCACCGCCAGCAGCGTCTGCCGAATAACGCGAGCTTTTGTTTCCGCTTTATAGAAGGAGAGTCACTGCTGATTATGCTCGATCAAAAAGGAATCTGCGCGTCCAGCGGCTCTGCCTGTACTTCCGGCTCTTTAGATCCTTCGCATGTAATGCTGGCGATCGGCCTTCCCCATGAGATCGCCCACGGTTCTCTGCGGCTTACGCTGTCCGAAGAGACGACGATTGAGGATGTGGATTATGTTGTCGATCATTTGAAAGCGATTGTAGAGCGTCTGCGCAGCATGTCGCCGCTGTATGAGGATTTTGTGAAAAATCAAAAAGAAGCTTAATTATAAATAGAAAATTAAAATCTGGAAATATTATTTAGAATGTATGCATAAATAAAATATGAAAAAGGAAGGGAGAAAGAACGTACTTATATATAGAAAGTACGTTTGTAATTGAATATGTACAGCGAAAAAGTAATGGATCATTTTAATAATCCAAGAAACGTCGGCGAGATTGAAGATGCCAGCGGAGTAGGAACGGTAGGAAATGCAAAATGCGGAGACATTATGCGCATTTATCTTGATATTGATGAAGAGACGAAGGTGGTCAAAGACTGTAAGTTCAAGACTTTTGGCTGCGGTGCGGCAGTCGCTACAAGCAGTATGGCGACAGAGCTCGTAAAGGGCAAGACGATATATGAAGCGCTTCAGGTGACAAATAAAGCGGTTATGGAGGCATTAGACGGACTTCCGCCGGTTAAGGTACACTGTTCTTTACTGGCAGAGGAAGCAATCCATGCAGCGTTATGGGATTATGCGCAGAAGAATCATATTGAGATTGAAGGCCTCAAGCCGCCGAAGGAAGATATTTCAGAAGAACCGATTCCAAGTGAAGATGAATAAAGTCAAAAGAACCGCTAGAGCCTATAAGCACGAGGACTCTAGCGGATTTCTATATATAAGTAATATGATAAAAGACTGAGGCAGGATTCCATTATAAAGTCATATGAAAAAGACTGAGGCAGAATGCCATTATAAAGTCATATGAAAAGACTGAGGCAGAATTCCATTATAATATTATGTGAAAAGTCTAAAGCAGATGGAATCGTAAGTGAAAAAGTCTGTAACAGATTTCTATGATATATCCTATAGGAATTATTTTAAAATAACAGCGAGGAGACAGTGTATGAATAAAAAAGTGGTAGTCGGCATGTCGGGCGGGGTAGATTCGTCGGTTGCAGCATTATTACTGAAAGAGCAGGGTTATGATGTCATTGGCGTTACCATGCAGATCTGGCAGGAGCAGGATGCGCATACGGCTGAGCAGGAAGGCGGCTGCTGTGGGCTGAGTGCCGCAGATGATGCGCGGCGTGTCGCGGCACAGCTTGATATTCCTTTTTATGTGATGAATTTCCGCACGGAATTTAAAGAACATGTAATCGATTATTTTATAAAAGAGTACCAGCACGGCAGAACGCCGAATCCATGCATTGCGTGCAACCGTTTTGTAAAATGGGAGTCGCTGCTTTGGCGCAGTATCAGTATTGGCGCGGATTATATAGCTACCGGGCATTATGCGAAGATCGAGCAGCTTAAAAGCGGCAGATATGCTCTGCTGCGGTCCGCCAGCGCAAAGAAAGATCAGACCTATGCACTGTATAATCTGACTCAGGAACAGCTGGGGCACACATTGTTTCCGATCGGTGTCTATGACAAGCAGCAGGTCCGTGAGATCGCAGTAAGAAACGGACTGGATGCGGCACATAAGCCCGACAGTCAGGAGATCTGTTTTGTGCCGGATAAAGATTATGCGGGATTTATCCGCCGGGAGACGGGTAAAAAAGAGCAGGAAGGAAATTTTGTTACAAAAGGCGGCGTCGTGCTGGGACAGCATAAGGGAATCTCGCATTATACGATCGGACAGCGCAAAGGGCTTGGGATTGCTCTTGGCAGGCCGGTATTTGTGACTGAGATCAGGCCGGATACAAATGAAGTAGTGCTTGGTGAGAATGAAGATTTGATGGTCACAGAACTGACTGCATGTGACATGAACTATATGGCGGCTGAGCATTTGGAGCCGGGACGGAAGATGACGGCGAAAATCCGTTATTCCCATGCCGGAGAGCGCTGTGAACTGACCGGGGTATCGAATGACGGCAGCCGTATCAGGATACGTTTTGACAGACCGGTGCGTGCGGTCACGCCGGGGCAGGCGGTAGTGCTGTATGATGGAGAATATGTGCTTGGAGGCGGCACAATATGTACTGGTTCGCATGGGATCGTTTAGTGGTACAGATTGAAATAGAAGAATGGCGGCAGTATGCGCCGTACTGCTTTGTATGGGGTCGTTTAGTAGTACCGTTATAATGTTTACAATAAAATTTAAAATTGATTAATAATGAAAGAAATGCTGGTAAAAATCTTAAATATATACTATACTAGAGCATGTCTAAGAAATTGCAGCTTTGTAGAAGGCGGATCTGTAATTTGTATGGAAGGGACTTTGATGATTAGGGTAGCGATAGTAGAAGATGATGAATTATATATTACTCAGCTGCAGCAGTATTTGCAGGATTATCAGAAAGAATATGGTGAAGACCTGGATGTGAAGATTTACCGGGACGGAGATGGGATTACGGCAAATTATAAAGCGCAGCATGATATTATCCTGATGGATATCCAGATGGAATTTGTAGACGGCATGACTGCGGCAGAGGAGATCAGGCAGAAGGATACAGAAGTTATCATTATGTTTATCACAAATATGCCGCAGTATGCGATCCGTGGATATGAAGTTGGAGCATTGGACTACATTTTAAAACCAGTTACCTATTTTGCTTTTACACAAAAATTTGGCCGGGCTGTTGCTCGGATAAAGAAGAAGTCGAAAAAATTTATCGTTGTTCAGGTCAAGGGCGGCGTACACAGGATGGATGTTTCGAGTATTTACTATATAGAGAGCCAGGCGCATAATCTGATCTATCACACTAAGGACGGTATTTTTGTGTCCAGCGGTACGATGAAGCAGGCAGAGGAAGCGTTAAATGGCATGAATTTTTCACGAGGGAATAAAGGGTATTTAATTAATCTGGAGCATGTAGAGGGGGTTTTGGATAAATGCGCAGTCATAAAGGGTGAAAAGCTGCTGTTGAGCCGGCCTAGGACCAATGCATTTATGCAGGATCTGACAAGGTATTGGAGCGAGGTAAAGTAAGATGGACGAATGTGTGGTAGCACAGGCATTTTCAAAACTTCCTGATATTCCAAGGATCTATACGGCTTTAGCGGAATGGCTTGCCTGTCTTTTGTGTATTTTTGAGCTGAAACGCTGTATCCACGGGGTGAAGCTTGCGGGAGTCTCTGCACTGATGCTGACAGTGCAGTCTGTTTTTATGATCTTGACCAAAGGCCGTGACGGCATCTTGTGGTTTCTATTTATGGCAGTGGCGGTGCTGCTGATGGATCTGTTTATTTATATCTGCTGTGACGTTAATGTGCTGGATGCGTTATACAACTGCATCCGGGCTTTTGTAATTGCTGAGTTTGCTGCCTCTTTAGAGTGGGAGATTCATTGTTATGTCTATTATGAGCTCGGCTTTAAGAGCAAATGGCTGGCGGTTATGCTGCTGATCGGCGTTTACGGCGTGGTATATCTGGTGATCTGGCAGCTCAACAGAGAGGTTGTGAAAAAAGAAGAATGCGTGAGTGTCTCTATGCGTGAAATCATCTTTGCAGCAGCGATTGGGCTGGCGGTGTTTTTTATCAGCAATCTTGGTTTTGCGTATTCGAATACGCCGTTCTGGGGCAGATATCCGGCGGAAATCTTTAATGCGCGTACATTAATTGATCTCGGAGGGGTGGCGATTTTTTATGCGTATCATATACAGCGGCTGCATCTGCGGTCTCAGCTGGAGCTGGAGAGTATGGAGATGATATTGAATAATCAGTATGTCCAGTATCAGCAGTCCCAGGATACGTTAGAGCTGATAAATTATAAATACCATGATCTGAAGCACCATATTATCGCGCTGCGTGCGGAGGAAAATGCGCAGAAAAGAAGCGAATATCTGGACAGGATGGAAGAGGATATTAAGCATTACGGGGCACAGCAGCATACAGGCAATTCTGTGTTAGATACGCTTTTGACAAGTAAAAGCCTATACTGTGCGAATCAGGACATTTCACTTACGATTGTGGCTGATGGAGCTCTGCTGGATTTTATGGATGTCATGGATATTTGTTCGATTTTTGGGAATGCATTAGATAATGCGATTGAGTGTGAGAAGAAGATTGAGGATACGCAGAAACGCATGATTCATTTGTCGGTATTTTCCCAGAAGACATTTTTGATTATCCGGCTGGAGAATTATTGTGAAGAAGAGCTGCACTTTAAAAGTGAGCTTCCGATTACGACAAAGGCGAATTCAGATTTTCATGGCTATGGACTTAAAAGCCTGAGACATGCGGTGCATAAGTATGGGGGAGAGGTGGATATCAGTCTTCAGGGAGGATGGTTCAGCCTGAAGATCCTGATTCCTTGTCCGAGGATGCTGGCGGCAGAGTCATGAAGGCATCCCATGTGGGTAGATCTAAACCGCTTTGCGATGGGACTTTCAAGGTAAAGAGGTATGAGGAATGAAATTATCCAGTATTACACTTCAAAATTTCAGGGGAATACGCAGCATGGACATACAGTTAGATGGAAAAAGTACAGTGTTTTTTGGCATCAACGGAGTCGGAAAATCTTCTGTTCTGCGGGCTGTGGATTTGTTATATGCGAATATAATTGGCAGGCTGCAGAAAAGCAAAAAACGACTGGCGGAAATGAATGAAGACGACATTATGTTTGGAAAGCGAAAGCATCTGTATCAGCAGATTTCTGCTTTCCATCTGAAGCAGAGTTTTCTTATCATAGAGTAATCAGCAGACAGTATGGAAGAAAACATTCACCGGAACTGAAAAAATTGATTCAATATTTTGAAGAACAGTATCTGACTAAACCTTATGAGGATGAGGACGGGAATATGATTTATCTCAGGATGAAAAAAATATGCCGGCCTTTGTCACTTATGGCGTGAATCGGCTGGTAGTAAATATTCCGCTCGAAGTGCCAAAGCAGAAGGAATTTGAGAAGCTGAATGCTTTTGACCGGGCAATAGAAAGCAGGATTGATTTTCGTTCCTTATTTGAGTGGTTCCGCCTTCAGGAGGATTTGGAAAATCAGGAGAAGGTGCGCAGTCATCAGGGTATGGATTATGAAAACCGAGAGCTGAAGGCTGTGCGGACGGCGATGACGGCTATGCTAGATGGTTTTCATCATATACGGATTGAGAGACAGTACCTGACAATGATGGTTGAAAAGGATGGGATTTCATTAAATATCAATCAGCTTTCTGACGGAGAAAAGTGTACGATCGCTCTTATCAGGCATTAGAGGCGAAGGATTATGAAAGGGCCGAAGAATATGCTGACCTAGTGGATGAGATCACGCGGGGCCGCAATGAAAGTTCTGCAAAAGTACGTGTATTAATATCAAAAGGGCGCAGGTATGAGAAAAATAGTAAAATATGATCCTCCGCAATGGTTTGAAGACTGGAAAGCGGCATTTGAAAAAAATCATGGCAGAAAGGCAAGCTATAAATCAGACTTCCCACAGGAAGAAAAAAGACGTTTGAGGAAAATGTTATTAAAAGAGCAGGGTTATATCTGCTGCTATTGTATGAGAAGACAGATTCGTGAAGTATCAAAAAAGATAGTGCGTGAATTCGGACTGGATAGTTTTCATCTTGTACGGAGCAGGCGTCTGGCAGTCGAAGCGTCAGAGGTGTTTGAAGAGCAGGAATATACGGAAGAAGAAGTTCGGGATATCATAGGATGGTATGATTCTATGGATAATGGAAAATATGCGGAATACTGTAATGCGATTATCGATGTCTTGAAAGAGGTGGGATGATGTGGGTTCATGGCTTGCAGTGGAACGGATTAAGAAGTCTAATGAGAGCGGTAATGTGGTGACGGGCAATATTATTACGATACACAGCAAAAACAATATTATTCAGGGCGGCAGTAAATTAATCGCTGCTGTAGGTCTGGAGGATCTGATTATTGTAGATACCGAAGACGCGACACTGATTTGTGATAAAAACAGTGCGCCGGATATAAGGATGGTATTGGAGAATTTGAAAATATGTAACCGAGAGGAATATTTATAAGCAGCAGCTGCGTTCAGCCTTTGGCTGAATGTAACTGCTGCTTTGGCAGCTCTTAACACCCATCGATCATAATATCAGCGATTGCCCTGATTATTTTTACATAATGCGAATAAGTAGCGGCATCTTTTGTCTTGACCCCGTTTAATATATATAAAAGAATCGGATCTGACGGCCTTATAATATTCCATAATATATGATCTGCGCTGATTTCCAGCTCATTGCATAAAGATACAAAGGTCTCTAAGCTCATAATGCGGGTTTCGCGTTCAATGTGCCCCATAAATGACAGGCTGACATTGCATTTTTCAGGAAGCTTGTCCTGCGACCAGCCTTTATTCAGACGTGCTGCACGGATTTTGCTTCCTATTTTCTGATAATCTAACTCATTCATTCTATGATTCCTCCTAAGTCAGAGTGTAAGCAGCTGTATACCGGGTAGACTTTAGCTGCGACATGTGTACTGTAAGAATTATTTGTTGCTCATAGTAATACTAAAATTATATACGATTATATATACTGCAAGCATTATTTGAGTACTCATAGTGAAAATTTTTCTTAAGATGCGATAGTTTTTGTTTTACTTCGGGTGTCTGGTCAGGGTGTGAAAAGTAACTGCTTTTTAATTTAGAAGCATAACAATCTCTGCTCTGTTCTTGACAGCAGTAGTGCTTGGGGGTAAAATAATACAAGAAAAAAACAACAAGTTTAACAGCAGACCGCTGCAAAGCAGGATGCATGATTAGGAAGGTTATGATAAAATGGAAAAAAAGAACATGGACTGGGAAAACATTGGATTCAGCTATCGGAAAACAGATAAAAGGTTTGTAGCGAATTATCGGAACGGAGCATGGGAAGAAGGCTCACTGATTACAGATGATACAGTCACGATCAGCGAGTGTGCATGTGTACTCCAGTATGCGCAGACCTGTTTTGAGGGATTAAAGGCGTATACGACAAAGGATGGGAGAATCGTGACGTTCCGTCCGGATTTAAACGCGGCACGTATGGAGGATTCCTGCCGGCGTTTAATCATGCCGGTATTTCCTCAGGAAAAGTTTGTAGAAGCAGTAGATGAGGTCGTAAAGGCCAATGCTGCTTATGTGCCGCCTTATGGTTCCGGCGCTACTTTGTATATCCGCCCATATATGTTTGGCAGCAATGCAGTCATCGGGGTAAAGCCGGCGGATGAATATCAGTTCCGTATCTTTACGACGCCAGTCGGGCCGTATTTTAAGGGAGGCGTAAAGCCGCTGACTATCCGTGTGTGTGATTACGACCGTGCAGCTCCACATGGAACGGGAGATATTAAAGCAGGATTAAATTATGCAATGAGCTTATATCCGATTGTAAAAGCACACGAGGAAGGATATGATGAAAATCTGTATCTGGATCCGGGCACAAGAACTTATGTAGAAGAAACGGGCGGGGCAAATTTCTTATTTGTAACAAAGGATGGTAAGATTGTAACTCCGCTGTCGGACAGCATTCTGCCGTCTATTACCAGACGTTCATTGATGGTAGTAGCTGAAAAATATCTGGGTATGCAGGTAGAGCAGAGAAAAGTAGCATTTGAAGAAGTAAAAGATTTCGCTGAATGTGGTCTGTGTGGAACGGCAGCGGTGATATCTCCGGTCGGCAAGATTGTAGACCACGGGAAAGAAATCTGTCTGCCTAGCGGTATGGAAAAAATGGGGCCGGTTACCCAGAAGCTGTATGATACCCTGACAGGAATACAGATGGGGCATATAGAAGCACCAGAAGGCTGGATACGGGAAATCTGTTAAGATCAGTATAGAAACGAAACAGTTTCCGCCTTTGGCGAAGAGCCGGATTCCCTCTTGGCACAATCTACATGTTCTTATGAACTTTGCAGTTAATGCAAAGTACTGGGCTGAACTGTTACATCATATCGGAGCATACATCTATTAGTCTGCTGAATGATATAAGAGTGTATGGTCTTGTCGATATTTAGGAACTGTTAAGAAATAACTTGTGAATAGTGCGCCGTTCGACAGCATTGTTTAAAATCAGGCGCATAGCAGAATAGTGCTCCATCCGGACAGAAATTAGAGTTTATCACAGCCTGATTCACGCCATTGCTGCGTTAAAATTTCTAGCTGATGGATCCGCATCGCCGTCGAAATTTTGCCTTGCACTGACGCGAATCAGACTGCACTAAACTCTAATTTCTGTTCGGATGGAGCACTAGATCTGATTTTTAAACAATGCTGCCGGAAAAAGACAAGCAGTATCACAGGTTAATTCTTAACAGTTCTTTAGTATAAATATAGGTTATTTTTCTGAGAGTGTATATCAAATATCTGCGGCGTAATAGTGCCTGCATTAGTGCGTGTTTGAAAAATCATTCCCGCGATCTGCATTCCCCGCTTTGTACCCACAGGGCATGATACGGATAATTCATCTCAAATTTAAGCGGCGCTGTCGCTGCGATTCATAAATATGGGATAAATTCTCCATATCATGCCTTGTGGGTACAAACTGGGAAGCATATCATGCCCTGTGGGTATATCTCACGGAAAGCATTTTCAAACACGCTCTAGGAATTTTTGATGTATGCTATCGGAAAAATAGATAAGTAATTATGCTAAATATCAGCGGGACAGTGCACTAAATGGTTGTATGACCGATGTTTAATTTAGCTTATACCCAAAGGGTACAACGTAATTAAAGTGCTTCGCACTGAGTAACTAAGGTATAAACGGGATGGGTCTGTCCATATTTATTGCGTTCAGCGGGACAGGCTCTTTTTCCATACGCGGGGTTATGAACTGTATGCAGCGCAGAGGTTATACTATATGCCATTGATAGTCCTGCGAATAAGCTGGGGGAAAAATTCCTATAGTACCTATATGCGCAATTTAACAACACTAAGATAGCAAACCAGCATGTGCAGTTTGCACAACACTAAGATAGCAGACCTGTATGTGCAATTTACGCGTTATTAAGAAAGGGGCCTGCACGCGTAATTTACACATCACATCCCCAGATAGAAATCGCGTCGCGAGGGGACTTTCATAGAAACAGAAATTATAATTATTGAGAAAGAGTTATGAATGAAAGAAGAAAATAACCATAAGCAGTCAACTCTAAAAACAAAGCGAAAAGCTTCGAGACGTTCCAGAGAGCCGAAATGGGATAAGCTGGATAATACGGCACACTTATTTCCTGTCATAGCCGGCGACGATATGACGAATGTATACCGCATCAGTGTCACGCTGAGAGAGCCTGTCATAGGGGATACCCTTCAGAGGGCGCTTGATATGGTTCTGCCGAAATTTGACGGCTTCAATGTCCGCCTGCGCCGGGGATTTTTCTGGTACTATTTTGAAGAAAATGGAAAACCGGCACCAGAAGTAAGGGAAGAAAGCACATATCCGTGCCGCTATATTTTGCAGAATCGGAATAACAGCTATCTGTTTCGTGTAACATATTATAAATGCCGGATTAATCTAGAGGTCTTTCATGTGCTGACAGACGGAATGGGAGGCCTTAATTTTTTAAAAGAACTAACTTATCAGTATCTGCGCCTGTCTCATCCAAAGCTGCGTGAAAAGGAGGGAGACCGTCTGAGCGCGGATACGTCGCTGAATCTGGAAGACAGCTTTCTTACGAATTATAAAAAGAGCCACGCGAAGAATTATCGCTCCGGGCGGGCTTATATTATGAAGGCACCAAGGCTTCGCGCGCAGGAATTCGGCGTTATGCACGGGTTTTTGAATATTCCACAGTTAAAGAGCGTATGCCGCAGTCATGAGATGAGTATCAATGAATATCTTGTGGCGCTAGTGGTCTGGAGCATCTATCAGGGCTGCCTGCATGGTGCGAAGACGGAGCGTCAGATTCGGGCAGCAGTGCCGGTAAATCTGCGCCCATATTTTGACTCGGTGACGACAAAGAATTTTTTTGTGATGGTATCAGCGGAGTTTCGGATTGAAAAAGAAAGCTATACATTTGAAGAAGTCATGCAGATTGTAAAGGATAGCCTGCGCAGTCAGATCACGAAAGATAATCTGGAAGATATTTTTTCATATAATGTATCCAATGAAAAAAATCTGGCTATGCGTGCTGTGCCGCTTCCAATCAAGAATCTGGCGATCCGTTCTGTTTATACGAAGACAGCACTGGCGAATACGACTACAGTGACTAATATAGGTAATGTAAAAGTACGGGAGGCATATGAGCCTTATATCGAAATGTTTCAGTCTTTTTTGGCAATGAGCAAAGGTCAGCTGCTGAAAGGAACGATCTGTTCGTATCAGGATACGCTGGTCTTTACATTCAGCTCGGTATTTAAGGAGCCGATTGTACAGAAGATCTTCTTCAGGAAGCTTGCAGCAGAGGGGCTGGATGTGCAGATCGAAAGCAATGGAGTGTACTATGAATAAATGTATCAAATGTGGAGTGAATATTGTTGACCAGACAGATGTATGCCCGCTCTGCCATTGTGTCGTGGAAGCAGGGGAGGAGGAGCAGGCAGCAGGAAGGTATCCTGATATTCGCTTAAAAGGGAGAAAACTGGAGCTGATTGGAAGGATTGTGCTGTTTTTGTCGATTGTTTTAGGGGTATTATCAGTGATTATCAACTTGAAATATCAGACAGATATTTGGTGGAGCGCGATTGTAGTCGGAGGACTGGCCTATGTGCTGATTATTATGTTTTTTATGATAGAAAATCAGCACGCAGGCTACCGCAGTAAAGTAATCATCGGCATGGCATGTGGGATCGCGTATCTTGTACTGATAGACCGTGTATTAGGTTTTCGGCGGTGGTCGCTGAATTATGGCGTTCCGGCGGTGCTGCTTATTTTTGATATTATGATTATCGTAGTCATGTTTGTAAATATCAGGAATTGGCAGAGCTATCTGCTGTTTCAGATTTTTATGATTTTGTGCAGTGGAGTCTGTGTGATCTTATGTTATCTGGGCATTATTCAAAATCCGGCTATGAGCTATGCCGCTTTTGGAATTTCCTGGGTGCTGTTTCTGGCATCTTTTATTATCGGAGGAAAACGGGCAAGCAATGAACTGAAGCGGCGGTTTCATGTGATGTAGCGCAGGTCGGCAGTATGAAGTAAAAAAGAACAGTAGAAAAGTCAGCTGCGGCTTATTTATGGATGGGAAAAGAGAAAGGATAGAAAAGGATAGTAATATGGCCATAGATGTTACGAAGCGTGTATCAAAGGAGTTAAGGGAAGAGAAGAAAAGCAGCGTTCAGGCAGCGATTGTACGTGATATTATCGCGCGCATGACCGCAGACCGGACGCTTGGGCCGAAACTGCAGAAAGGCGAGATAAGGAAAAAACTGGTGGAACCAGCATGGAAGTGTCCGTCATGTTTTCATGTGACGCTGATAGACCTGCCGGAGTGTCAGGCGGAGCTTTTGAGTCTGACCCAGAATCCCAATACAGCGAGGGTAATTTTACAGCTTCATGGCGGCGGATATATTGGTGCGATGCGTAATAAGTACCGTTCCTTCGCGGGGCTGTACAACGAGCTCGGCAGAGGAGTGAATGTGTTCACACCGGATTACCGGGTGGCGCCGGAGCATCCGTATCCGGCAGCGCTGGAGGATGCCGTGTCTGCTTATCAATGGCTGATCGGGGCAGGATGCCTGCCGTCTAAAATCGTTGTTGCCGGAGACTCGGCAGGCGGAGGGCTGGCGCTGGCATTGTGCTTATATCTGAGAGATCATGGGATTGAGCTGCCGGAGGGGCTGATTTTGATGTCGCCTTGGACGGATTTGACGGCAAGCGGTGAATCATATGAGAAAAATTATACGCTGGATCCTCTGTTCGGCAATACACGGGACAGTATGATTTATAATCTGGACTATATCGGAGAGGAAGACCCAGCAAACCCATATATCTCACCTTTATTCGGCTCTTTTGAAGGATTTCCGCCGATGCTGATTCAGGTAGGCTCGATCGAGATGCTGTTAAGTGATTCTACTTCACTGGCGCAAAAGGCAAAAGAAGCGGGTGTAAAAGTGCGTCTTAGTATTTATGAAGAGATGTTCCATGTGTTTCAAATGGGGGAGCTGATGCTGCCGGAGTCTAAGCTGGCATGGGAAGAGGTCGGAAAATTTCTGCGCGTGTTAGAACGCAGGCGTAAGGAGACATTCAGCATACAAGAGGAAGAGGACATGTATGCATGAATGGCATTGGCCGTGAGTAACAATGAATGTATTAATTTATTATAAAATTTTGCTGTACCAGTTGCCAAATGAGAGGGGCTTATTTATAATAAAGTATGTTCTGCTGGCACTTCACATTTTATCAGGGATAGCTGATGGGAAGCAGCCAAGGCGGAAAGTATGAATGGAGTGGAGTAGATAATGTCAGAACAGGATTTTAGGGAAGTGGACAGCATCAAAGAAGACGAGGGACAGAAAACGGCTGATGTGACCGTGGAAGATGCATCTAAGGAAGATCGGGATGAATACGAAGAGGTATGCTATATCTGTCATCGGCCAGAGAGCAAAGCAGGCAGAATGATTAAGATACCAAATAATATCTGTATCTGTCAGGACTGTATGCAGCGTACCTTTGACAGTATGAATCAGTCCGGATTTCGTCTGGATGATATTCTGGGGCCCATGCAGAATACGAAAGGCAGAATGCCGAATATCAGCATGATTAACCTGTCAGACCTTCAGGGAATGATGCCGAATGCCCAGAAAATAAAAAAGAAAAAGCCAAAGGAAAAGAAAGAAAAGCCGGTGCTTGATATTCACGCAATTCCGGCTCCGCATAAAATCAAGGCAAAGCTGGATGATTATGTCGTCGGACAGGAGCACGCGAAAAAAGTCATGTCGGTAGCCGTGTACAATCATTACAAGCGTATTCTGGGAGATGAAAAGGACGAGATCGAGATCGAAAAGTCTAATATGCTGATGGTAGGGCCGACCGGATCCGGCAAGACATATCTGGTTAAGACATTGGCAAGGCTTTTGGATGTGCCGCTTGCAATTACGGATGCGACCTCTTTGACAGAAGCAGGTTATATTGGAGATGATATAGAAAGCGTTGTGTCAAAGCTCTTAGCTGTAGCGGATAATGATGTGGAACGCGCGGAGCATGGCATCATATTTATCGATGAAATTGATAAAATTGCAAAAAAGAGAAATACCCATCAGCGTGACGTCAGCGGAGAATCCGTACAGCAGGGTATGCTCAAGCTGTTGGAAGGCGCGGAGGTAGAGGTGCCGGTAGGAGCCAGCAGCAAAAATGCTATGGTGCCGATGACGACGGTAAATACAAAGGATATATTATTTATCTGCGGCGGAGCATTTCCAGAACTGGAAGAAATCATCAAGGAGCGTCTGAATAAGCAGTCGTCGATTGGCTTTCAGGCAGATTTAAAGGATAAATATGACAAAGAAGAGAACCTGCTTACGAAAGTCACAGTTGAAGATATACGTAAATTTGGCATGATACCAGAATTCATCGGAAGGCTGCCGATTTTATTTTCATTAGAAGCATTATCCGAGGATATGCTTGTAAGGATTCTGGCAGAGCCGAAAAACGCTATCATCAAGCAGTACCAAAAGCTTCTGGATTATGATGAAGTGCGTCTGGAATTTGATGATGCTGCTTTACATGCGATTGCAAAGAAGGCAAAGGAAAAGAAAGTCGGAGCCAGGGCACTGCGCGCAATTTTGGAAGAGTTTATGCTTGATATTATGTATGAGATTCCAAAAGATGAAAATATTGGCATCGTGACAATTACCGGCGATTACGTAGACGGCAGGGGCGGCCCTTTGATTACAATGCGGGGTGTCCAGGGGCTTGTGGAACATAAAAATATTCAAATGCAGGCAACATAAGGAGGTAAATATGGCGGACTCATATGCAGAGGTGATTGTCCATGATGAAAAAGATACAAAAGGAACGCAGCTTAAAATATGCCTGATTATTCTTACAATCGCGATGCTTTGTTTTGGAGCGATGTATAGTGCATTATTTTTGACGCTGGGGATTATTATGATCCCGGTAACCGTTGTTATGATTAAAAACCGTTATCATGAATATGAATATCTGCTGGTATCCGAAGAGCTTGATATAGCAGTTGTTCGCAATCGAAAAAAAAGAAAAAAAATAAAAACCTATTCCATGCAGGAGCTTCAGTGCATGGCACCAGTGAATTCCCATAGGCTGGACGGCTTTCACGGCAATCCGCAGCTGAAAGTATTCGACTTCTCTTCCGGCAATCCAGACCATGAGATTTACAGCATGATTTTTTCCAGTAATGGATCTTTGCAGGAAGTAAAAGTAGAGCCGACGGCTGCAATGCTGAATGAAGTAAAGATGCGTCATGCTAGTATTGTATTTACAGAATAAAGCTTTTGCGCATTTTTCAAACACGCTCTAGGGGTTGCTATACGTGATTTAAATCGCTTCGTGGCATTTTTGCATTGTTTTTATAAAAATTAAGACTGTATCAAAGGTAGAAGACGAGCTGTTACAAATAGTCTTTATGCTTTTGATACAGTTTTTTTAATGGATACAACGCTAAGCTTCACTATTTTTCCAAAGGAACATGACAAAATACGCAAAGTATGCCCGGTATGTCCCCCCCCGCCAGACTGTCCGAAAACTACTTTTTTTAATTTCCGGACCACATTATCTTGTTGCTATTTACATAACTGATACTATATTTTGTTGTTCGAACTGCCCAATTTTTACTTTTTGGACAGTCTCCCCCGGTTTTGTCATATGCTTGTAAGTACAATTAAGATCAGCGTATAGATATAGGACTGCTGTATAGATATAGGACTGCTGCATAGATCGATGAAGAACGTTTTTTCAGCTGCAACATATCATAAAAAGAAGTGATAGCATCAGGAGAAGTTATGCCGAATTGTGAAGAAGCCATTTACTCGAATGATTATTTTGATTTTATTGTAGAAAAACAGTTTCTGGATGAACTGGATGGGGAAGGATACTGTATTCAGATGCTGGATGAAAACTATGGGGCCGTATATTACCAGATGTCTGATAATGATGTAGAGGTTCAGATGAGAAATTATTCTTATGGGGTAATTCCGAAATGCTTTGGGCTGCTGAATAACGTGGCACTGGAAGACAGCGGGATTATGAGGGTGCGTGACCAGCCCAATCTGGCGCTGACAGGGCAGGGGGTTTTAATGGGTTTTATTGATACGGATTTTGATTATACAAATCCATTATTCTGCCATACAGATGGGACTACAAGGGTAGAAAGAATCTGGAATCAGGAGGACCGTTCGGGGATGCCTCCTCAGGGTTTTTTATATGGTTCAGAGTATACCAGAGAGCAGATCGATGAAGAGCTGCTCGCAAATCGAAATATCATAACCGCAAAAATACCATATGCGGATGGGCATGGAACGTTTCTGGCAGCACTGGCAGCAGGATCAGAAGATTTGGGTAACAGGTTCAGTGGAGCTGCGCCTGAATGTGATATAGCTTTTGTGCAGCTTAAATCGGCAAAACAGTATCTGAAAGATTTTTATTTTATTCCTGATGAGACACCGGTATTTCAGGAAAATGATATTATGGCAGGCATCCGCTACTTAAATATGCTGGCAATCCAGCTGCGCAAGCCGCTGTCGCTATGCATTGCGCTTGGTACGAATATGGGAAACCGCGGCGGCAGGAGTCCGATTGCACATTCCCTTACAGAAATATCCAATAGAAGGCAGCGCTGTGTGGCAATCGCAGCAGGAAATGAAGCCGATAAAAGGCATCATTTCCTGGGAGGGATTACCGGACCAGATGCGCAGGAAAGAGTTGAAATCAGCGTATCAGAAGGAGTAAATGGATTTATTGCAGAGATGTGGGCGCTGGCACCAGAATTATATGAGGTTATAATTATTTCGCCGACAGGAGAGCGTTTTCGCGCTATTCCATCAGCGTTGGGCAGCCATTCAGAATACAAGTTTATTTTTGAAGGCACATTTGTGACGGTGGATTATCTATTGACAGGCTCTGCAAATAGCAACGAGCTGATTTATATTCGTTTTCAAAAGCCGATTGCAGGAGTATGGGTCATCAATGTGTTTGCACGCAATTATATTAACGGAACATATCATGTCTGGCTGCCGATGTCTGAAATGATTTCGGGAGAAGTATATTTTCTGCGTTCGAATCCAGATACGACAATCACGGTGCCGTCTGATGCAGAGGTGCCCATTACCGTTGCTGGCTATAACAGCGTGGACGGCAGCATCTATTTTGAGTCGGGCCGGGGCTTTACAGTTACAAATAGTATAAAGCCTGATATTGCTGCGCCGGCAGTAGATATCTATGGGCCGGTGGGGGATGGAAAGTATGAGACACGCAGCGGTACCAGTGTTGCGGCAGCGGTGGCGGCTGGGGCCGGGGCGCTGATGCTGGAATGGACTGGGGTAAGGAGGAATGATATTGCGGCGACGACGGCGAATATAAAGAATTATTTTATCCGCGGAGCGGTGAGGGATAATTCTAGGGTTTATCCGAATAAGGAATGGGGGTGGGGACAGCTGGATTTGTATAAGACGTTTGAGAATTTTAGGAATGTATGAAGATTTGAGAAAGAATATCCGCTGACAGTAGAATGTTGGCGGATTTTTGTATAGAAAATAAAATTACAAATTAGATACTTTTAGTAAAGCTGCAAAGGTTATGTTGCTTATATAGAAAGAATTATGCTATCATTAAGAAAAGTTAATAAGAAGACACAAAGTTCATAATATATAAGGAGCAGGAAACATGTCTAAATTAACAGATATAAAGAATTACTGAGCTGGAAGGCGGTGCATTTCAGGAGTTATGCGACGCATTATAATCAAGATGCGGGTATGAAGGCATACATGCTTATGGAATGCAGGCGGGAACAATGAAAACAACCAAAGGAAATCCAGATACATACTTTAAAACTAATACTGGTAAATATATATTTGTAGCATATCCTACACAGCAGGACGATTTATTAAAAAAGCTGAAAAAGATATTGAAAAATGTTTAGATACATCGAAAACAGGTATTTTATGTGAAGACATAGAGGAAATTATTTTTTGTCATACATCGTCGGGCTTGTCAGCCGGAGAAGACATGCAGTTACGAAATATATGTCAGGCAAAAAATGTATTGTTTGATATATATGGCATTGATAGAATTGCAGATGAAATATACAGACATTATAAAATACTGGCAAAAGATCATTTGGGATTAAGTATTGATACCGGTCAGGTTATGGAAATAGAGGACTTCATAGAAAGGCATGATGCTGATGAAATGGCAGTGTCATTATCAACAGTTTTTCAGTTTAGAGAAAATGAATTTACAGAGTTTATTAATAAGTTAAGTATACATAAAGTAGTTGCTGTAATAGGACATCCGGGTGTTGGAAAGACGAGAATCAGTATTGAGGCTGCGAAAAGATATGCGGATGAAAAGAAAGGCAGGGTATTGTGCATAAGAAGCCTGCATATGCCAATTTTAGAAGATCTTGCATCGTATATTGAAAAGCCTGGGAACTATTTAATTTTCGTAGATGATGCAAATGAATTGGCAGATATTAAGATCTTGTTGGAATATTTAAATAAAGGCAGGGAAGGTTATGATGTCAGATTCATTGTTACTATGAGAAATTATGCAGCAGATGCCGTCATTAAAAGCATAGAGGAACATACTGTGCCGTGGATTCTCAGAGTAAAAGGCTTTTCAGATGATGAAATTAAAGAGTTTTTGAAAGTAAATATGCAGATTAATAATCCAGATATGTGAATCATATCATTAGGATAGCTGAAGGAAATCCAAGGCTTGCATATATGGCGGGACAGCTGGCAAAGAAAGAACAGTCTTTAGATGCTATTGGGGATGCTGTGCAGCTTTACGAGAATTATTATGGAAAGTATTTGTCAGATTCTAAAATAATGATGGATAGGAATCTTGGTTTGACAGCGGGAATTGTTGCACTGCTGAGGGCTGTATATCTGGACAATCTGTGCTGTCTGGAAAAAATATTTCAAAAGGGTGTAATAGATGATAAAAATTTTATAGATAGTGTTTTTAAATTATGCGATTTAGAAATAATTGATATTGATTGCAGGGAGAAAAGGGTTGCTGCCACTTCTGATCAGTGTCTTAGTAATTATTTATTATTTATGTGTTTCTTCCAAAAACGATATTTAGAGTTTTCAGATGTCTTAGAAATAGGATTTCGGAATTTTCGAAAAGGAATGGTGAAAGCAACAGGTGTATTGTGGAATGTATTTGCATCGGAGCAGCTTCATGATTATTTAACAAGTGAAATTATAAAAGTATGGGATATTTTTGAAAAAGAAGCTGATGAAAGACTATTTGCTGATTATGTCAAGGAATTCCATTCTTTTAGGTCGGAATTGGCTTTGCTGTTTGTTGAAAATTGGATTGGGAAGATCAAAAGTAAAAAAATTGATTTGGATGAAGCTGATTTTAATAAGAGCACTTATTTGAGAAGAGACAGCATTATTGATTTGCTGTCCGGTTACAGACATTTTAAATTATTGCCGGAAGTAATTGAAACTATGTGTGATTATGTGATTAAAAAGCAGGATGCAGTCAGGGATGCATTTGAGTGCATAAAAAATAATTATAGTATTGACCAGTATTCATATGATTATGATTATTATACTGAGAGACCAGTATTAAATGTGTTGGCAGAAAAAAGAGAAAACGATATAATGACAAAATTATATATTTATACTGCATCACATTTTTTACTAGCTTTCTTTCGTACTACAGAAATGGAACGGGGGAGAAAGCTTGTTAGTTATAGAATACCGATATATTTAACAAAGGGGAGTATGTCTTATAGAGAGTCCATTTGGAAAGAACTGATTCGCATTATGCAGGAAGATGGAAAGTGGCAGATCATGGTTTGGGAGGAGTTGTTAAATTATGCGAGAATACGGCGTGAAGAAGAAAAAGATGTAATGTTATTTGATAAAAAATATATCCTTCACGTTATCGAACATATGGATCAGGTGAGCAGGCTTAAAATCTGTGTATTATGTCAGAAGCTTGAAAGAAAGTGGGAAATTTATGGGATACATACAAAATGTTTTGAAAATATTTATAATATACCTGTCTGGAATGCATACTGTGTTTTTACGAAAAGTTTTGTGGGTGAGGGGATTTCATTTAAAGAGAGTGAGTGCAGAAGAAAGGAATGGTTATCAGGTTATGCAGATGCTAATGGGAATGAAATTAAAAATATTGTAAAAATGATGAATGAAGCAGCAGTTGAAATAGAAGATAAAAAATATTTGATAAGTGGTTCACTTCAGATTTTTATTTCAATAATACTGGAAGACAAAGAAAAGGCATCACTTGTAGCAGAAGTTTTATTGGAAAACAATCAGCTTGAGCTGTATTCTGGAACTGTCGTAAAGCGGCTGATTGAGTTATGGGGAATAGAAAAAATATATGATTATATTTATGAAAAAGGGCAGAATGAATGGCAGTTTTTATTTTTCGAAATGCTGGAGTTAGAAAGTTATGATGATAAAGTGAAATGGAGAATGAAGTTTTTGGAGTTTTTGAAAGAGGATACGGACAAAAATATAGTACGTGCTCCTTATCGTAACTTGGCATTCCTTCAAAAGTTTTTGGATGTAGATCCTCATAATTATATAAATGTGTCCAAAATCATTCTACAGAAAAAGAATTATAATGATTTTATGCTATCGATTTATTTTGGATTACTGGAAGTATGCTGCACGAAATGAGGGCAAGAATCGAATATTACGAAACGCTATTACCGCTGTTTACGGGAAGAAAACTGTTAAAGCATAAGCAGCTGATAAAGGAGAGGATAGATAAATGGATGAAGAGGAAAAAGAATCAGGAAATGGAAGAAATAATATTATCTTTATATGATTAGGATGATATATACAGTTTTGAAATCAGTCATTTTGCTTGTGTAGAATATAGAACAGAGATATAATATTGTTATTAGAATAGATAGGATAATGAGAGTAAAACTATACTTTACAAACAGAAAGAAATATAATAAAATTTTTCTATTGGAACTGTAAATACAATGAAAATAGGAGATTGTTGGAAAATGCAGGATATGATAGAAGAATTAAAGCTGCGACTGCAAAAATTAAAAGGAAAAACAGATTCAGAAGAGAATCTAAAGGTTCATATTATTATGTGGCTGTTAGAAAAATTGGGATATGATAGAGACGATATGGATTTTGAACATAGCCTTTGCAGAAAAGATAAAGTCAGGTATGCAGATATCTACGTGCAGTTAAATGGTAATAATGGATTGTTTGTGGAAACAAAGAAATATGGTAAAGATTTGGAATGGGATGATATTAAGCAGCTGGAAGAATATATGAATATGCATCAAATTATTTGGGGAATTCTTACGAATGGACGTCAGTATTATCTAATTAATAGTTCGATTATTTTAAATGGAAGTAAAAATGACGTTCTGGGCAGAGTTGTTTTATATGTAGAAATCGGAATTGGGAAAGGGAAAGGAAAAAATGAAAAATATTTAAAATATTATTCAGAAAAAAATATATTTGAGGATAAAGGAACCTATTTCTATAGGGATATTGCTCAATTTTTTGCATTCCATCAATTAAAGGATAGCAGCAAAGAAAAGTATCAAAATACTTTATATAATTTTTTTAATTATTATGTTCAGGGAGGACATAAGTATACAATTTATAATTGGGATCGGCATTTGGCACTGGAAGAAGTAACTGTAAATGATGTTATTGATTTTCTAAAAGCTGAGAGACCGTTTGGTCGTCCTTATTCTGGTAACGTACCAAAGGCTAAGTGTGCTCATATTATTACAATGTTTCAAGTATTAGAAGAAATGGGGTATATAGGGAGCCATAGAGTAAAAAATCTGCTGGAACGGGCACATGAAGAATTTGAAGTGAAAGATGGCGAAGAAAATTTCTGTAATCTTTTGACGAAGAATAATATTAATACTATTTTAAATAAATTAAAAGAAACAAATAAACCCAATAAAATAATGATCTTTACATTATGTTCTTATTATGGCTTTGATAGAAATACGATAGTTGAATTTTTTGCATTGCCATGGGAATGCGTTGATTTCTTGAATCATAAATTTATGCTGCATGGGAGAAACTATCACATGGTATCACTGCTGGAAAATGCATTACATGATATGAAAGAAAAATATAAAAGCAGAGGAATTAAGGCAAAAGCAATCTATGTATCAAAGAAGGGGAGCAGATATCTTCCGGTGAACAAGGATTCTGTAAATGCAGTATTTGATGAAGACATAAAAAAAATAAATGAAGGCGATGAATCCTGGAAATTATTTAATCCACAAAATACAAGGGCATTATTAATTTCAGCTATGTTTGATTCCGGCTGTTCTTTGGAAGAAATTTCGTATTTAACAGGAGCATCTGTATCACAGATTTTAAGATATGTTACAAATGAGCAGATTATTAAGGCAGGAGAAAAAAGGTGGAAAAATGGAAGTAAAAAAGGAAAGGATAATCATCCGTTCAAAGATATTTTTGATGAAGTATTGTAGAATGCAGTGAAATATAGACTTATGGAGGTGTTTTGATGATTTGCGAATTCAGTTTTTCTAATTTTAGATCTTTTAAAAATGAAGCTGTTCTTGATTTTTCTGCTAGGCCAATTAAGGAGATAGAAGATTCACTGATTAATGCAGATAAAATGCTGTTTTTGCCGGTTTGCGTAATCTATGGCCCGAATGGAGGTGGAAAAAGCAGTGTTCTAATGGCTTTAAAAACATTACAGGAAATAATAATTGAACCTTTGCTGCAGATGGGATTTATGAAAAATAAAAATGAGAAGCTTGCTTCTTATCCGGTTGAGAAACTGCGCAAAGAGATCAGCCGTGAAGGATGCAGCGAAATGTACTATAAATGGGATAGAAGAAGCCGAAATGATGCGGTTGTTTTTCGTATTCTGTTTGTTGCAAAAGATAAAAAATATTGTTATGAGGTAACATTTAAGGATCAATGCATAATTGAGGAAAATCTTTATACGAAGAATACATGCATGGAAGAAATCAGAGTGATATTTGAACGGGATTATGAAGGGGTTTATCTTTGCGAAGATTTGAGGAATATGGATGTTGATAAATTGAATGCAAATCTTCCGTTGATTTCTTATATAGCGATGTTTAAAGATTTTGAAGCTGTGGATGATGCCATTCGCTTTTTTATGAATATGCAGGTGCTGGGGTTTGACAGGCCGGAACAGAACTGGGATAT
Source organism: uncultured Eubacterium sp. (assembly GCA_947385875.1). Classification (GTDB taxonomy): domain Bacteria; phylum Bacillota; class Clostridia; order Lachnospirales; family Lachnospiraceae; genus Eubacterium_J. The sequence goes on from CANDMV010000034.1 coordinate 27,863, forward strand.
TCTCGCAAGAGTGATGGAGAAGAATAAAAAGAAGTTTTTGAATGTGATCAGCAGTATGGGGATTGATATTGCAGATGTCCGGATGGAATATAATAGTGATGGAAAAATTACTGAAGTTTATACGAAACATTATGGCACAGACAATGAACTTAGGATGAAAGAAGAATCCAGCGGTATTAGAAAAATTCTTAATGTTTTGCCGGTAATTCTGGAAGGAATGCGTGCGGGAACTCTGTTTATCGTAGATGAATTGGACGCAAAGATTCATCCTGCTTTATTACAAAGTATGATTTCTCTGTTTACAGATCCTGTAATAAATGCGGCAGGTGCTCAGATGCTTTTTACTTCCCATGACCTTATTACAATGAATAGTAAGGTGTTCAGGCGTGATGAAATCTGGTTTTCTGCTATTAATGGTTATAACGAGTCTGTACTGTATTCCTTGGCGGATTTTGAGGAAGAAGATGAAACTATTGGAAGTGTAATAAATTATAATAAGCAGTATCTTGAGGGAAGATATGGCGCAGATCCATATATGAAGAAAATAAAAAACTGGGAGGTGCTTTCATGTCCCTAAAACCAAAGAAGCATAGTGATAAGAAAAAGATTCAGAAAAAAATGCAGCAGAAAAAAAGCAGAATGGGAACTTTGCATAAACTGCCGCCATATACTATGATTATATGTGAAGGTGTGAAAACAGAACCATTATATTTAAAAGGATTTGTTAATAAAATAAACGAAAAATATAAGGAGATTAGCAGAACAGAACATATATTTGTTTACGGAATTGGAAGGAATACAAAAGGATTGTTAGAGTTTGTAGACCGGATGGCTGCTAGTGGAGGATGGGACAGATACGAAAGATTTTGGCTTGTATACGATAAAGATGATTTTCCATATGATAATTTTGACAATACGCAGTTTAGTGCGGAAAAAAGAAAAGGAAGCAAAATAAAAGTAGCCTGGTCAAATGAGTGTATTGAGCTGTGGTTTTTACTGCATTTTCAGGAATATGTTTCTAATAATGGCAGAGAGCAGTATATTAAAAAGTTAAATGAATATTTTGAATATTCAAAAAGCAGAGAAGATTTATATGATGTTATGATTCGGAAAGGATCATTAGAGGATGCGAAAAGAAGGGCAAAAAGATGATTGCAGGATTTTCAAGAGAGAGGAGTAACAAGTCCATCTGCTATGGTTCCGGCAACAAGGGTTTTTGAATTGATTGAAGAGTTGGAAGGTTACATAGAGTGATAGTCTGTATTGATTACAGTATTGTTCAGTACAGAAATTTATTGCAGCAGAAGTGATTTGCAAAAAGACAGATGCAGATAAGGACACGAAATTAGCTTTTTTTGTAGTGCACATTTTAAAGATTGCTTCATCGTGATTGAGAATAAAATTGATTTTTGGAACATATGTTTGTGACACTAACTTACCACCAATTCTTCGCTGATTTAGCATTAATTTACCTCACCCCCAACGAAGTTATGCGGCTTACAGCGATTTTCGCCGAAAAAAACTTAAAATTATTTGTGACATTAACTTGACACAATCGGGGTGGGGACAGCTGGATTTGTATAAGACGTTTGAGAATTTTAGGAATGTATGAAGATTTGAGAAAGAATATCCGCTGACAGTAGAATGTTGGCGGATTTTTGTATAGAAAATAAAATTTCAAATTAGATACTTTTAGTAAAGCTGCAAAGGTTATGTTGCTTATATACAACGAATTGTTATCATTAATAAAAGTTAATAAGGAGGCACAAAGTTCATAATATATAAGGAGCAGGAAACATGTATCAATGAAAAAAGTGTATTTATTGATTTTCATGGAAATTATAAAGAGGTATTTGACTGTATGTTTGAAGATGCTGCAGACAATGTGCAGAGTGGACATTGGCGGATAAAAGATGCGTTCAGGTGCGTTTTGATTAATGTAAATAGAAAATGTGCAGTTTAAAGATTTTGAGGACTGCCTGCAGGATGAATGTGCGAGAATGGTAAATGCAGACTATCTGGTGACGTGCAATTTGAAAGATTTTAAGGCGGCTAAAACAAAGGTTTACAATCCGGATGAGATTGTCAGTGATACCAGAGGAAATAGGCACCACTGGTGTCTGTATCGTCTGGCCGGATATCAGTAAATTTCGTATGCTGCGGTGCGTTCCGCCGGACGATGTGATTTTTCCTTTTTCCAATTTTATAGTATTTATGATTGTTTCCTGTATTTTGGTACAGGAGTTTTTTTGTTTCACACTTTTTGACAGCTTATGTTTATGTGTTTTCACTAAGCCCGCGTTCCTGACCCGACGGGCATGATATGAGAACATGAAATTTGTACCCAATTATAACAGACTACCCAGCCGGGTAGTTTTCATTTTTCGAAAAAGATTTATAATGATGATAACAGGCGAGAGGGGGTGTTTTTACAGTCAAGACCCAAAGGTTCGAAAAATGAGGAGGACACTATATTGAAAAAAACAGGAACCAGAAAATTATTATCCGTTTTGCTGGCGGCGACGCTCATGGTACCGCCGCAATCAGCCGGGTACCTTGCGGCAGGGAAAAAGGAAGCGGGAAAAGGGCCGGGGAAGGAGCCGGAAACTACATATGCATTTGCAGCTGAAACCATTTTGGCGCAGGAAGATGCTTCCGGGGACACCGTGATGAAAGTCAGCATCCAAAGGAGCGGGAATACCGAGAAGGCTTCTGACATGGTGCTGCTTTCTAGCGACGTCAATGCAGGTTATGGGGAGGATTACACGCTTACATATGAAGGCAAGACGCTGCCAAAGGCAGGTTCGCCTATCAGCATGTATGACGCGTTTCAAGAAAACGGGATTGTCAGTGATTATGAGGAAGACAACAATGCTTTCTTAAACGCTCTGTTGTTAAATGCCGGTTATGCGCTGGAAGAGGATAACGAGCTTGTGCCAATGAATAAAGCGCAAAAAAGCGGCAATACCGAGGCAGCCGGTATAGCAGTGGAAAACGCTTCAGGCGGGCTGTCGGACGCGGATGAGGGTGGGGTCAATTTCTACGATTCGCTGTCAACATTAGAAAAGATTGGCGCTACTTCTACGCGGACTGCCATTTCTTTTGCGGCTGGAGAGAAGACGAAGGAGGTCGCCCTTACGGTCAAGGCGGATGGGCTGACAGAATATGACGAAAGTTTTTTCCTTAGCCTGGTAAGCCCCGAGACGGACCGATATCTGCAAAAACAGATGGAAGGGATTCCGGACATCCCGCTAAAGAAGGGACGGGACCTTGCGGCAGCTTCTGTTACGATTGCGGATGCTTCGCAAAAAGGCCCGGAATGCAGCGTGCGCGCGGAAAAAGAAAACTATACAATCAAAAACGGGGAAGATACGGTTACGGCTGCCTTTGAAAGGACTGGGGCAGTGGATACGTTTAGTACCGTGGTATTGGAAAAAGATGGGGATGCATACGGATATTTTTATTTTGCACCTTATCAAAAGGTACAGGAGGCAGAGCTGGAAGCCGGGGATTATCGCATTGTGGCGAAGGAGCACTGCAGTGTTTCCGGCGGCACGATATCCGTAGCTGCGAAAAAGGCTTTGCTGCAAAAAAAAGATACAGCGAAAAAAGATACAGCGGATAAGGCGTTATTGGAAAAGGATGCGGCGGACGTGGAAAAGCCGGAAACAGACCTGGATACCATCTATCCATATGACGCCCTGCCGGATGCGGATGAAGAGGACGGGCAGGCGGCATCCAAACTGGCATCCTACAAGCTTGCTTCCCTTTCATCAAATGGCAACCCGGACTGGTTTCCGGACTGGGCGGATAACAGCGGGAAAAAAGAAACCGACGACTATATCGCCTATACAAGGGATGGGAGCAGCTATTTTATCCAAGATACGTCCAACCGTGCCGGTTATAATAATTTTAGCTATATCACGGATAAAAACAGGATGTCCAGCGGCAAAAACATTTATAATACGAACTGTCTGAATACGTCCGGCTTTTGTTCCGGGTTAAAGTACAACTGTACACGCGTCAAATCTTTTCAGTATTATGATTTAACCGGGATTCGTTCGGTAGAAGCTTCTTATTATGCGGACGATACGCCTTTAAATATTACACTTGGCGTTGAGAAAGTCAATGAAAAAAGGGACGAAATCAAAGATAAAGGAATCCACAGCATTGCGGTAGACATCCCAAAGGGCACCAAAGATGGGATTGTTTACTTTCAGAATGACAACAGCGGGCATCATGACGGGGCAGGCGTGTACTTAGCGAATGGGCTCAAATTCAACAAACGCGTCTACCAGATTGCTGTTAGCAATTCCAATAAGCTAGACTTTGTGACCAAGTCCGGGGATGTCGAACAGGTCGCCGCGGAAGCGGTAAGCAAAGACCGTTATTCTTACATAACTATGGGCGACAACCATAAAATTGCCATGAACCTGAATATGTACGGGACTTACCCGATGGCGTTTACCGGATACCAGCTCCTTGACAAATATGGGAATGCAGTCAAAGGCACGCAGGTACAGAGCAAATCGAGCCAGATTACCTTTAATAATTACTTCCTAAGGTCATATGAAAGATACAGCTATACGGCCAAACGGGAAGACCGGGATGAGGATTATGAAACCTTCCAAATCAGATCGGAAGAGCACACGTCTGAACTCCAGTCACTAATACAGATC
>CANDMV010000035.1 GCA_947385875.1 uncultured Eubacterium sp.
ATATCATGCCCTGTGGGTACATCTCACAGAAAGCATTTTTCAAACACGCTCTAGTGTACTGACATGATGACATTTTAACTAACTCTATCAGCCGCAATACTTTTATTATATGGATTGTAGATAATCATAATTGTAGATAATCATATGAGTTAAAATATCAATGTGCCAGTACACTAGATCTATACTCGCGAAAGATAAGTTTTGCTAAATTTATCGCCCATATATGCCCGCGAACGCGATGTATCTGGAAAACTTTTTCGTTCGCGGGTATAATCGCTTCGCGATGGGACTTTAAAAGTAAGCATATTAATGGAAGAAAGGAAGCTGTCAGATGGCGGATATACAAGTATTAGATGAACAGACGATTGATAAAATTGCAGCTGGAGAAGTCGTAGAGCGTCCATCTTCCGTTGTGAAAGAATTAGTAGAAAACGCGATGGATGCAAAAGCGACGGCGATTACGATTGAGATTAAAGACGGAGGAATTTCGCTGATCCGCATTACGGACAATGGACAGGGTATTCCAAAAGCGCAGGTGCCGACTGCATTTTTACGTCATGCTACGAGCAAGCTAAAATGCATAGAAGATCTGCTTACGATATCTTCTCTTGGCTTCCGCGGGGAAGCGCTGTCCAGTATCGCAGCAGTCTCACAGGTAGAATTAATCACGAAAACATCGGATGAATTGACAGGAACAAAATATGTCATCGAAGGTTCTAAGGAGAAGAGCACAGAAGATATTGGCGCGCCAGAGGGGACGACGTTTCTTGTAAGGAACCTGTTTTATAATACTCCTGCGAGACAGAAATTTTTAAAATCCACACAGACAGAGGCTTCATATATCAGTACATTAGTGGAAAGACTGGCATTATCACATCCTGATATATCTTTTCAGTTTATCGCGAATAACCAGTCTAGGATTCATACGAATGGGAATTCGCAGGTAAAAGACATTATATACCATATTTACGGCAGGGACATTGCGGCAGGTGTGCTGCCGATTCATGATTCCAATGAGCTTTTTACAATAAATGGATATATCGGCAAGCCGTTTATCTCCAGAGGAAATCGAAATTTTGAGACATATTTTATCAACGGGCGGTATATCAAAAGCGCATTGCTCACAAAATGTATAGAGGACGCTTATAAGCCTTATTTAATGAAGCACCAGTATCCGTTCACTGTCCTGCAGATTACAATGGACAGCCGTCTGATTGATGTCAATGTACATCCGGCGAAAATGGAAATCCGGTTTAGTCAGAGGGAAGAGATTTATCGGATGCTGACAGCCGCCATTCGAAAAGCTCTGGAGCATAAAGACATTATACCGCAGGTGCCGCCAAAGGAAGAAAAGAAATCAAAGACAAATAAGGAGGCTGTGCCGCGAAGCCCGGAACCGTTTGAAAAAAAACGGCTGGAAGCGATTGCGGCATCGATGAAAAAAGACAGCCCGTATGAGCGCAAGTATGATTATACAAAGGATTTTACGGAACTTAAATTAGGACAAAACCCGCAAGAGCTTGATAGTGCAGAAGATATCGATAAAATTAAAAAGGACAGAATTCAGGCAGATCAATCAGGACAAAATCCGCAAGAGCTTGGAAATGCGGAAGATATCGATAAAATTAAAAAGGACAGAATTCAGGCAGATCAATCAGAACAGAATCTGCAAGAGCTTGATAATATAGAAAATTATCAGTCAAACAAATCAGAACAGAATCCGCGGGAGCTTGATAATACAGCAGATTTTGACAAAATTAAAGAAAATAGAATAAAATCAGATTTACAGTCAGCTCCGTACATAGAGGAACAAATGCAGCCTGCACAGCAAAACTCGCAGCAGCAGGAATTACAGCCTGCACAGCAAAATTCACAGCAGGAATTGTGTGAAAATACAAAAGATCATCATGCACAGCCCCAGAATGTACAGCAGAACCTACAGCTGCCACCAAATGAATATCAAGAGCTGCATCATTCAGAGCAGGAAGTCAGTTATTTAAATGATGATTCAAGAAATAAAAATGTTTATGAGCAGCTTAGCATTGCCGAGGGCAGTTCTTATCACGCAGATTTTATGAAAGAAGCGAAGCGGCGTAATTACACAATCATTGGCCAGCTGTTCGATACTTACTGGCTGGTTCAGGTAGACAATGAACTATTCATCATTGACCAACATGCGGCGCATGAAAAAGTACTGTATGAAAAGATGATGGCACAGTTATCCGAACATGAGTTTACGTCCCAGCAAATCAGCCCTCCAGTCATTATTACAATGACAATGCAGGAGCAGGAGCTGTTTCAAAAATATCAGGAACAGTTTTTACGCATAGGATTCGAGGTGGATTCTTTCGGCGGAAATGAATATTCCATCTGTGCTGTGCCGGCAAACCTATACAGTCTAAATCAAAAAGAATTATTTCTGGATCTGCTGGACGGGCTTACCCATGACACAGGGAAAAGAACGCCGGAACTGATTTTAGAAAAAATAGCGTCGATGTCCTGCAAAGCTGCTGTAAAGGGAAGCCAGAGGCTGTCCCGCGGCGAAGTGGAGCAGCTTTTGACAGACCTGCTGGAATTAGAAAACCCATATAACTGCCCGCACGGACGGCCTACTATTATTTCCATGACAAAATCGGAAATTGAACGCAAATTTAAACGAATTGTATAAGTGTGAACTTTCAATAGTTACAATCAAAAATTGAATGCAGATCTAAATGAATAAATTTTTAATATGTCGAGACAGAATTAGAGGTGAACAGATATGAAAAAGCCCCTGATTATTTTAACAGGCCCTACTGCCGTGGGAAAGACCGAGCTTTCCATCCGGCTTGCGAAAATGGTAAATGGCGCTGTGATCTCTGCTGATTCCATGCAGGTATATAAATATATGGATATCGGCTCTGCAAAAATCACTCCCGATCAGATGCAGGGTGTAAAGCATTACCTGATCGATGAATTTTATCCAGAGGAAGAGTTTAACGTCGTACGGTTTCAGCAGTATGCCAAAAAATATATGCAGGAAATCTATGAAAACAATCAGATTCCGATTATCGCGGGCGGCACAGGCTTTTATATTCAGGCAGTATTATATGATATAGATTTTTCCAGTCAGGATGCAGACGGAAAATACCGAAAACAATTAGAGCAGCTGGCAGAAGCTCAGGGTGCCTTAAAGCTTCATCAGATGCTTTCACAGCTTGACCCGGCAGCGGCAAAGGCTATTCACCCGAATAATAAAAAGCGTATGATTAGAGCTTTAGAATTTTATAGGTTGACAGGACGACGAATATCTGAGCATAATGAAAGAGAGCGCAGGAAACAGTCGCCTTACCAGTCAGCTTATTTTGTATTAAACGATGAGCGCAGCCGTCTGTATGATCGCATAGACCAGCGCGTAGATGAGATGATAAAAGACGGTCTTATAGAGGAGGTACGAAAGCTGAAAGAGATGGGATACACAAGGAATCTGGTCTCTATGCAGGGACTTGGCTATAAAGAGCTGTTTCCATATTTTGACAATGAGTGTACGCTGGAAGAAGCAGTATCGGTCATCAAACGCGACACCAGACATTTTGCAAAGCGTCAGCTTACATGGTTTCGACGGGAAAAAGATGTGATATGGGTGAATAAAGACATGTTTTCTTATGATAACGACAAAATTTTATCGTATATGAGTGATATATTAAGGGAGAGAGGGATCATTAACAAAATTTATGGAGCAAATGAATCAGAAAATACAGCAGCAGACAAATCAATTCATGAATCAACGAAATCATGCAGAACTTGACTGCACAGACAGTCTGGCAAAAATCTATGAATCTATGGGGATCTGCCGGGAAGTATCTGCATTTGGTGAAAAAATCGCAGACAGTTTAAAAGAACGCTTTATGCGCATTGACGATACTGCGCAGCTAAATCAGTTAAAAGTTCTTCGCGCGATGCAGAAAAATAAGGTCAGCGCGGCCTGCTTTAACCAAAGCAGCGGTTATGGATATGATGATTTAGGCAGGGATACATTGGAAAAAGTCTATGCGGACTGCTTTCATACCGAAGATGCTCTCGTACGTCCGCAGATTACATGCGGAACCCATGCGCTGGCATTAGCTCTGATGTCGAATCTAAGGCCGGGCGATGAGCTGCTGTCAGCCTCCGGCAAGCCTTATGATACATTAGAAGAAGTGATCGGTATCCGGCCATCTACTGGTTCTCTGGCTGAATACGGCATTACGTACCGGCAGGTTGACCTATTAGAAGACGGCAGCTTTGATTTTCAAAGGATTAAGGAAGCGATTACAAAGAAGACAAGGATGATCGCGCTGCAGCGTTCCAAAGGCTATCAGACCAGGCCGACGCTGTCTGTATCCGCGATCGGACAGCTCATTGCTTTTGTAAAAAAAATTAAGCCGGATGTCATCTGCATGGTAGATAACTGCTACGGGGAATTTGTCGAGCTGTTAGAACCATCGGATTATGGCGCGGACATAACAGTAGGCTCTTTGATTAAAAATCCGGGAGGAGGGCTGGCTCCGATTGGCGGATATCTCGCAGGAACAAAAGAATGCATAGAAAATGCAGCCTGCCGTCTGACCTCTCCGGGGCTTGGCAGGGAAGTCGGAGCTTCCTTAGGGGTCATCCAGTCCTTTTATCAGGGTCTGTTTCAGGCTCCGGTTGTTACCGCAGGCGCGTTAAAAGGCGCGATTTTTGCGGCGAATCTCTACCAGAAGCTGGGCTTTCATGTCGTACCAAACGCCACAGAACCCCGTTACGACATTATACAGGCCGTCACACTAGGCTCGCCGGAGCGTCTCATAGCATTCTGCGAAGGAATCCAGGCAGCAGCCCCGGTAGACAGCTATGTAACGCCGCAGCCGTGGGACATGCCCGGCTATGATTCCAAGGTCATTATGGCAGCCGGAGCATTCGTGCAGGGCTCATCCATAGAGCTTAGCGCAGACGGGCCGCTTCGCGAGCCGTACAACGTATATTTCCAGGGAGGACTTACCTGGTATCATGCAAAATATGGAATTTTAATGTCTTTACAAAAACTTTATGAGCAAAATCTTGTGAATAAAGATATAATATGTTAAGATAATAAACTGTATATTCCTTTTTTATCCAGCCTGATAGAGAAAGCGGAAAGGAAAAAATGGAAATTATATGGAAAACATGCAGAAACATCTAACCGTAAAGGAGCTTCCGGATTCTGAAAAGCCTTATGAAAAATGTATGAATTACGGCCCGGAATATCTTTCGGACGCAGAACTTTTGGCAGTATTTATCCGAACCGGTACAAAGGGCACTACATCGATTGAGCTGGCGCAGCAGCTGCTTGCAGGCGGAAGACGCAATTTACTGAACTTGTATTATTACAGCTGCAAGAGGCTGATGCAGATTCCAGGAATCGGTGAAGTAAAGGCCGTGCAGCTGAAATGCATCGCTGAAATATCCAAACGTATTGCGAATACTGTAAGGCTGCAGGAAGCGGAATTCGACCAGCCCCATTCGGTCGCAAACTATTACATGGAAAGACTCCGTCATGAAAAGCGGGAATCATTTATTGTCTGTATGCTGGACAGTAAATGCCGTCTGCTGGGGGACCATGTCCTGTCCATCGGCAGCGCCAATTCCTCTTTAGTATCACCGAGGGAAGTGTTTATTCAGGCACTGCAGGCACAGGCGGTATCCATTATTATTCTGCATAATCATCCAAGCGGCGACCCAAGGCCGAGCCGTGAGGACAAGCAAGTTACAGAATGTATCGCTGATTGCGGAAGAATGCTCCAGATTGAGCTTTCCGACCATATTATCATCGGCGACAATAACTACTACAGCTTTAGAGAAAAGGGACTGCTTGATCCCTGATAGGAGACAAAAAATGATGTCAGCAAACATTTATGGCGTGGATTTAGGCACTGCCAATTTAAAAATTTATTGCAAAGCCAATGGAACGATCCTGAATGAAAAAAATACGATTGCAATCATCAATAAAAATCAAATGTATTCCTATGGGAATGACGCATATGCGATGTACGAAAAGGCTCCGGACCAAATCCAAGTCACTTTTCCGATTGTGAACGGTGTGATCGCAGATTACAACAATATGCAGACCATGCTGTTCGAATTTTTAGAAAAAAATGCCAAGGGCAAGACACGCGGAGCAGAATTTGTGGTTGCCGTGCCGACAGATATTACAGAAGTAGAGAAAAAGGCTTTTTCGGATATATTTTATAAGAGTAAAGCAAAGCCGAAAAGCGTCCTTCTGTGTGAAAAGCCAATTGCAGATGCAGTCGGACTGGGCTTAAATGTGAATGAGCCGACGGGAATTATGGTAGTAGATATCGGTGCAGACACTACGGAGATTTCCATTATCTCATTAGGCGGGCTGGTAATCAGCCATCTGCTGCATTTTGGCGGAAACCGTCTGGACGAATCCATAATCAGCTATATCCGTAAGAATTATAATCTTGTCATCGGTCGAAAGACCGCCTGTTCTTTAAAGGAAGAGCTTGGCTGCGCATTAGAGGGCAGGGAAGATAAAATGGTGATCGTAGGAAGGGATGTAGTCAGCGGCCTTCCGATTGAAATGGAGATAACGGCTACGATCGTATATGAAGCAATCAGGGATCACTTGACAAATATTTGCACAAATATTAAGCTGATTTTAGAGAAGACGCCTCCTGAACTAGCAAAAGACATTATTCATTCAGGAATATATATTACCGGGGGTGGTTCCAAAATCGAGAAATTAGATCAGCTGTTTTCACAGATCACCAACATTAAAGTGAACTGCTGTGACAATCCAGAGGAGAGCGTGGCTCAGGGCCTGATTAAAATCGTGTCAGATAACGATTTTAAGCACCTTGCCTATAGCTTAAAAGCAAGCATCTATCGATAGGGGACGACAGCATGAAGAGAAGAAGAAAAGCACGTTTTCATATTCCTCTAAAATATACGCTGCTGTCTTTGTCCGTACTGTGCATTATAGCTATGTTCGCCAGCTTTATATTTGACATTACCTTTACGCCGTTAAATACGGTGGCAGGCTATGTCTTTATACCGATGCAGAAAGGCATTAACGAAGTGGGTTCGTTTGTAAGCGATCTGGCTGATAATCTAACTGAGCTGCGTGATGTCATGCAGAGAAATGAAGAGCTTCAGGCACAGGTGGACGAGCTTACGACAGAGCTTAGCACATATAAAATGGAACAGTATGACATTCAGGATATGCGGGAGCTTTTAGATTTAGATGAACAGTATAACTATGAAAAAATCGGCGCGAGCATTATTGGAAAGGATGCCGGGAACTGGTTTGATACGTTCATTATCGATAAAGGGGCCAACGACGGCATTGAGGTAGATATGAATGTCATAGCTGGAAGCGGTCTGGTAGGGATTATTACAGATGTCGGGCCGAATTATGCAAACGTACGTTCAATTATCGATGACCGCAACAGTGTCAGCGCGATCGTACTGACAACTTCAGATACCTGCTTCGTAAATGGTGACCTGGAGATGATGAGTGAATCGCAGACCATTGAGCTGACTAATCTGACCGATGAAGATGATGAAGTGTCGGTAGGTGATCAGGTCGTCACATCACATACCAGCAGCAAATATGTACCCGGCCTGCTGATCGGGCGCATCAGTGAATTAAAGATGGATCCGAATAATCTGACAAAATCAGGTACGGTTACGCCTGCGGTAGATTTTGAGCATATAAAAAATGTACTGGTAATCTTGGATAAAAAGCAGTCTGTACAGACAAAGAAAGATGATTGACATCATTTTATCGAATGCTGTGTCGGGTTTTTTACAGCTTGATTGATAGAATAATGGAATAGCTATAGAAGGAATGCACATTTGTGCAGCATTTTCATATTAGATAGAATGATGGAATAGCATAGAAGACAGGTGGATTCAGCATGAGGAGAAAGATCACTGTATTTATCATTATATTCGTCTGCTTTTTATTGCAGACAACATTGTTTCAGGCGCTGGCACTGGCCTCCATATCGCCCAACCTGCTGGTAGTCGTCGTCTCGTCCTTTGGCTTTATGCGCGGAAGGAAAGAGGGCATGTATATCGGTTTTTTTACCGGGATGATATTTGATGCGTTTTATGGGACGATGATGGGATTTTATTCGCTTGTATTTATGTACATCGGATACTGCAACGGGATGTTCCGCAAGTTTTTCTTTCCAGACGACATCAAGCTGCCGATGCTTTTAATTACAGCCAGCGATATCGTTTATAATTTTGCTGTATATGTATTAAAATTTGTGTTTCGTGGGCAATTTCATTTTAGCTATTATCTGCTGCATATTATCATACCAGAGCTAGTGTACACACTGCTCATTATGATTTTACTATATCCGGTGCTGTTAAAAATCAATCAGAAGCTGGAAGCAGCTGAGAGAAGGAGTGGATTTAAGTTTGTTTGAATATGATTCCATAAAAGATTTTTTAAAAAGCTTTTTTGGCTCCAGACTATTTGTGATGTCAGTCATTATTGTATTGATGGGCGCAATCCTGCTTCATCGGCTGTTTACGCTGCAGATTATTAATGGTGAGACTTATCAGGAAAATTATACATTAACGATTAAAAAAGAGCGTGTACTTCCCGGAACACGTGGAAATATCTATGACTGCAACGGTATGCTTCTGGCATATAATGAGCTGACTTATAAGGTGACGATCACAGATGACGGCACATATGATAATGACAAAGAAAGAAATCAATCATTGAACAGTATTATTGCACAGGTACTGGAGGTACTGGAGGCCAATGGAGACAGCTATGTCAATGATTTTGATATTCAGCTGAAAAAAAACGGTAAATATGCATTTCTTGTAGAGGGCACCCGCCTGATGCGGTTTCGGGCTGATGTATACGGCGAAGCAAAGATCGACGACTTAGGCTGGGATAAAGACCGCGGATATGACACGTCACAGGCTACGGAAGAACAGATTATTGCTTATCTGTGCAAGCGGTATGGACTGGATGTGGATGAAAATAATTATTCTAAAGAAATGCAGTATAAAATACTCGTACTGCGTTATGCACTGGCACAGCATGATTTCCAAAGATATATCTCAACTACGATTGCTACCAGCATCAGTGATAAGACGATGGCATATATCAAGGAAAATAAAGCACAGCTGCAGGGCGTAGAAATTGAAGAAGATTATATACGCAAGTATGCCGACAGCATTTATTTCGCATCGATTATCGGTTATACAGGAAAAATATCTACGACAGAATATGAAGAATTATCTGTAGAAAATGAAAATTATTCACTGACAGATATTGTAGGAAAATCTGGCATTGAACAGGTCATGGACGCACAGCTGCAGGGAAAGAAAGGCTCTGAAACCGTTTTTGTGGATAAAAGGGGAAAAGAGCTGCAGACGACGAACCATGTAGAGCCGTCCGCTGGAGGCAATGTCTATTTATCTATAGATGGCGAGCTGCAGAAAGCCGTTTACAATTTATTGGAGCAGGAGCTTGCAGGAATTTTATACAGCAATATTATCAATGCAAAGGAATATACTGCAGTAAAAGCATCCGACTTAAAGATTCCAATTTATGATGTGTATAATGCACTGATTGACAGCAATATTATTGATATGTCGCATTTCACTCATAAAAAGGCCAGCAGTACAGAGCGGGCAGTGGAGGCTATTTACCAAAGCCACATGGATACTGTACTATCACGAATTCGTGAACAATGTACAACAGAACTGCCGGAGGCTTATCTGGCGGCTTCTGAAGAATATCAAAACTATTACAGCTATATCATATCCATGCTGCAGACCAATGAAGTGCTGCTGACGGATGAGATTGATAAAACTGATGAGACTTATATTGCGTGGACAAAAGATGAAAATATCAGTCTAAAGGAATATTTAAACCATTGTATTAATTCCAGCTGGATTAATTATAATGTATTCCATACAGATGAAGAATATTCCGATTCTTCAGAGATTTATCATGATTTAATTGATTATATTATTGAAACGCTGAGAAGCGACGACGGGTTTCAGAAAAAAATATATCAGTATTTAATTAAACAGGATTTAGTAAGCGGTACCCAGCTTTGCCTGATTCTATATGATCAAAAAGTACTAAAAAATGATCCGGAAAAACGGGCGCAGCTAGAAAATGGTACGATGTCGGCATTTACATTTTTAAAAGAAAAAGTGCAGAATCTGGAACTTACGCCGGGACAGCTGGGGCTAGATCCCTGCTCTGCTTCCTGCGTAATCACAGATGTAAATACCGGGGAGCTGAAAGCGTTAGTTTCTTATCCGGGCTACGACAATAATCGGCTGGCGAACAGTGTTGATGCGGATTATTTTGCAAAGCTGATGCATGACAAAGCTCGTTCCATGTATAACCATGCTACGCAGGTGCTTACTGCGCCGGGGTCTACATTTAAAATGGTGACAGCGACTGCCGGTTTGACAGAAGGAGTCATTACGCCGTCTACAAAGATCAACGGTGTCGGTAAATTCGAGCTGGTAGATAACGAACCGCGATGCTGGATTTATCCGTCCCGTCATGGATGGCTGGATGTATCAAATGCAATCCGCGCTTCCTGCAACTATTTCTTTTATCAGGTAGGCTATGACATGAGCCTGATTGGAAATACTTACAGCGACCCTGCCGGCATAAAGAAAATTACTACTTATGCAAATGCGTATGGACTGGGGGATACTACCGGTGTAGAAATACCGGAAAACAGTCCTCATATTGCGGATAAATATCCTGTCATGGCAGCAATCGGACAGAGTAATCATAACTATGCGACGATACATCTGGCACGTTATGTCACGGCCGTCGCCAATAAGGGAACTGTATATAATTATACTTTATTAAAACAGCTTACAGATAATGAAGGCAATGTCATTGAAACATACGAGCCAACAATAAAAAATGAAATGGATAACGTAGCGGACAGTACCTGGACAGCCATTCACAACGGCAATCGTATGGTGGTGGCCGATTCAAAAGAATTCAGGGATTTTCCGATTGTTACCGCAGGCAAGACAGGAACAGCGGAGCTTGTAAAAACCAGAGCAAACCATGCATGGTTTGTAGGCTATGCGCCGTTTAAAAATCCGGAAATGTCAATCGCGACAAGAATTGAGTATGGTTATACTTCACATAATGCTGCCGATGTCTCTGCACAGATTTTGAAATATTATTTTAATCTGGAAGATGCCGATACATTAATCAATGGACAAGCAAGTGCCGTAGGAGATTCCGCGAATGGAGTTAACGATTAAATATTAAAAATAGGTTAGACGAGATGAAAGGAGGCGGGAGCAGCTTGACACAGGCAGTCGTAATAAAAAGCAAGTCCTATGGGATTCATCTTGTGCTGAATCCCAAATTAGGATTTGATGAACTGACACAGGCTGTCATCGAAAAATTTCGAGAAGCAGGTGATTTTTTTAAAAACGCGCAGATCGGCATATCGTTTGAGGGATATGACCTTACGATAGAACAGGAGTATGATTTAATTGCAGCAATCGAAAACCATACGAGTGTAAATATCATCTGTATTATGGAAGACAATGAAATTCAGCAGGCTTGCATACTGGCCGAGACAGAGAAATATATCCATAATAAAGTACCGAAGAATGCGATCGTTCATGTTGGCTCCCTGCAGTCTGGGGAAGAGCTTCATTCGGATACAGGACTTGTCATCCTCGGCAGCGTGCCGTCAGGGGCAAAGGTGACAGCCGCGGGCAGCATCGTTGTATTCGGCGCGCTGGACGGATTTGCCCAAGCAGGATCCTATGGTGATTCTGCTGCTTACATAGCAGCATTATCTATAGATACAGGACAGCTGCAAATAGCTAATATCCTGTTAATTACGCAGGATAACGGAGGAAAGGGAAAGCACAAAGGCGGATTTCTCCGCAGAAAAAAAACAGAGGAGTATACACCACAGATAGCGCGTGTTCAGGATGGGCATGTCATAATGGAACCTTATACAAAAGATTTATTTTAATAATAAATCAGGAGGATTCATAGTATGTGTGAAGTTATTGTAATTACATCAGGAAAAGGCGGCGTCGGCAAGACAACCACGACAGCAAATGTAGGATGCGCCCTGGCCATGCTGGGTAAAAAAGTGGTGCTGATCGATACCGATATTGGACTTAGGAATCTGGATGTCGTCATGGGGCTTGAAAACCGAATCGTATATAACCTCGTGGATGTCATAAGAGGAAGCTGCCGCTTAAAGCAGGCTCTGATTAAAGATAAACGCCACCCGACCTTGTATCTGATTCCTTCCGCACAGACTTATGATAAAACCGCAGTAACACCGCAGCAGATGAAAAAGCTGACAGATGAACTGCGTGAGGATTTTGATTACATACTTCTGGACTGCCCGGCCGGGATTGAGCAGGGATTTCAAAACGCAATCGCAGGCGCAGACCGTGCCATTGTAGTGACAACGCCGGAAGTATCGGCAATCCGTGATGCAGACCGCATTATTGGCTTATTAAAAAATGCGGAAATGCCAAGGATTGAACTGTTAATTAATCGTGTACGCATGGACATGGTAAGGCGCGGAGATATGATGTCCTTAAAGGATGTCTGTGAAATTCTTCCAATTCCGCTGCTTGGTGCAGTGCCGGATGATGAAAATATCGTCATTTCCACAAATCAGGGAGAACCATTGTCTGGGCTGGACTCTATGTCAGGACAGGCATATCAGAATATCTGCCGGAGGATTAATGGAGAGAAGCTGCCGATTATGGATCTAAACCCGAAAAAAGTGTGGTTTCAGCGGTTCCGCGGTCTGACAAAACGTGTATAGGAGGCAGTATTCATGAAATTATTCCGATTTATATTTCGACGTAATTCAAAAGATGTGGCGAAAGATCGTCTGAAGCTGCTTCTGATTTCAGACCGGACAGACTGCTCGGCGGATATGCTGGAAATGATTAAAAATGATATTATCCAGGTGATTTCCAAGTATATGGAGATCGATACGGAGGGCCTTGACATACAGATTACGCGGACGGCTTCAGAGAGCCATAGTGGCAGCGTACCTGCACTTTATGCCAATATACCGATTGTATGTGTCAAGCATCAGCCGGAGTACCAGTAATATATGAAAAGCGGGTTTGCTAGTTTTATCATAGAAATCAGGAAAATTTGCCTTACTTGAGATAGAAACACATGCGTAAAATACGACTTGAGAAAGCCTTGGAGACGTTGATATATGTTTAAAATGTATTCTATAAAAAACTACCGTTTTCGGCTGTGCATTTATGTAATTGCAATAACGGTAATTGGAATATTTGTAATAGGCAGCGCCAACGAATCGGTGCAGAATAAGCAGATTGCTGGAATGGTAATTGGAATCTGCTGTATGCTTATATTATCGTTATTTGATTATTCAGTATTGTTAAAATTAGTCTGGCCTGCTTATATAGGGAATCTTGCACTGCTTATTGCCGTACTGCTCGGCGGAAGCGATTCACATGGCGCTACCAGATGGATCGAAATTGCCGGGATACGGTTTCAGCCGTCAGAATTGTCAAAAATTGTCATAATATTGTTTTTCTCGGCGTTTTTTATGAGGTATCAGGAACAGATCAACACTTTCCGGGCGCTGGCAGTCACTGCTGTACTGGCTGCGATTCCTCTGGGACTGGTGGTTCAGTCGGATCTATCAACGACCATCGTAACTGCATTAATTTTTATTACCCTCTTGTTTATTGCAGGCATTAGTTATAAAATAATTGGTATAGCGGCTGCAATCTGCACGCCGGCTGTGGTTGTTCTGCTGTATCTGATTATGCAGCCGGATCAGGAAATCATAAAAGGCTACCAGCTGTTACGAATTCTTGCATGGCGGTACCCGAAGAAATATCCAGATCTGGCTTACCAGCAGCAGAATTCCATTATGGCAGTCGGTTCCGGTCAGTTGTGGGGCAAGGGATTGAATAACAACAGCTTTGATTCTGTAAAAAATGGTAATTTTATCCCAGAGCCGCATACAGATTTTATCTTTTCCGTCGCAAGCGAAGAGCTGGGATTTGTCGGATCTGCAACGATTGTGGTTCTGCTGATGCTGATTGCGTTGGAATGTATTTTGATCGCCCGAAGGGCGAAGGATTTAGCAGGGCGCCTCATCTGCTGCGGTATGGCGGCATTGATCGGTTTTCAAAGCTTTGTCAATATCTGTGTTACGACTGGATTAATGCCGAATACAGGACTGACACTCCCGTTTGTCAGTTATGGACTGACATCGCTGGTGTCGTTATATATGGGGATAGGTATTGTATTAAATGTGGGCTTGCAACCGAAAAAATATTAAGGCGAGGTATACGAAATGAATATTGGATTAATCGCACATGACTCGAAGAAAAAACTTATGCAAAATTTTTGTATCGCATACCGGGGGATTTTATGCAAAAACTCATTGTTTGCAACAGGTACGACCGGCAGATTGATTGAGGAGGTAGCAAACCTCTCGATCCGTAAATATCTGGCGGGACATTTAGGAGGCGCACAGCAGCTCAGTGCGCAGATTGAACAAAATGACATTGACCTTGTAATTTTCCTGCGCGACCCAATGACGCCAAAGTCGCATGAACCGGATGTCAATAATGTCGTAAAATTATGCGATACGCATAACATCCCGCTGGCAACCAATCTGGCAACAGCGGAGTTGTTAATTAAATCGTTAGACAGAGGAGATTTAGAGTGGCGTGAAATGTACAGATAAAATGAGAAATATCAGCGGTGTAAAGTGCAGTGCATTATTTCGCGTCGCTATCTTATCAGCTGCGGCTGCTTTCTGCATCGGCGGCTGCGGAGGTAAATCTTATGATTTAGAACATGAGTATGATGTCTATGGCACATCTATTCATTATGAGGCTTCAGCGTATAATACAGATCAGGAAGAATCCGCAGCAGATGTAAGTGAAATATCTTTTTTTGCAAAACAGTTATGTGTCGGAAAAGACAAGATCGGCACGAAAAAACTGAAAGCTGATTCAGCTGAAGCAGCCGGAGTATTTCATTTATCAGACGGGAGTATTACATATTCGAAAAATATATATGAAAAATTATATCCAGCAAGCACAACAAAGATCTTGACTGCTTATATTGCATTCAAGCATGGGAACCTAACGGATATGGTTACCGTAAGTGAACATGCCGCAAATCAGGCAGGAGATTCTTCGGTCTGCGGCCTGAATACCGGAGATAAATTGTCATTGATGCAGCTGTTATACGGGCTGCTGCTGGAAAGTGGAAATGACGCTGCAGATGCCATTGCAGAGCATATTTCTGGAGATTCTGAATCCTTTGCAGAGCTTATGAATGAGGAAGCGTTAGCACTCGGTGCGACCTGTTCCCATTTTACGAATCCGCATGGCCTGCCGGATGAAGATCATTATACCTGTGTTTATGATTTATATCTGATGCTGAATGCAGCATTAGAATATGATGAATTTCAGACGATTATTAAGACGGCGAAATATACAGCTTCTTATACAGATGCTAACGGCGTTGAGGTAACGCAGGAGTGGGAGTCAACAGACCGCTTTTTAAACGGAACGGCTCAGCCGCCGGAAGGAGTCCAAATCATTGGCGGAAAAACAGGAACAACCAGTGCTGCAGGCAACTGTCTTGCATTATACAGTATCAATGCGGCACAGCAGCCGGTTATTTCGATAGTGCTGAAGGCTGACAGCAGTGATAATTTATATTCGCTGATGGCAGAACTATTGACAAAATAAGAAATATGTTACTGCCTGAATAACTTTGCAAAGCAATTCATCATTTTTAGAAATAGCAGTTGTATTTTATAGAAAAATATTTTATAATGATTTTAACAAATTTCAGTTGATTATTTCGAATTTTTTTGAGCAATTTTGAAAATGTACGCAAACAACAGACTGCATATTAATTGCACAGGTTCTGGAAGGGGGTTAAATTGTAAGAATCCGATTGCACAGTGTTTCAATGGATTTTTAAATATAAGAATCCTATTACACGTAGTTTCAATCCTATTACGCAGTAGTTTTTAATGGATTTTTGCAGGTACATATTTTGGAATATTAAAAAAAGGTTTGGGAAGGGTCAGCCAATAACATGCAGGAGGAGAAAGAAATGGTCGAGATTATATGTGGTAGAAAAGGAAAAGGAAAGACGAAACATCTGTTGGATCAGGCAAATGAAGCGATTAAGTCGGCACAGGGTAATGTAGTATATCTGGATAAGAGCCAGAAGCATATGTATGAACTGAGCAACAAGATACGTCTCATCAATGTAACGGATTTTCCAGTTTCCAACTGTGATGAATTTTTAGGATTTATCTGTGGTATTGTATCTCAGGATCATGATCTGCAGGAAATGTATCTGGACAGTTTTTTGACGATTGCAGGCCTGCAGGATGACCAGCTGCAGCATGCGATTGAAAAACTGGATATAATAAGCGAAAAGTATAATGTAAAGTTTTTCTTAAGCATATCTAAGGATGAAAAGGAATTACCAGAGTGTGCTAAGGCAAAAATCATTGTATCTCTGTAGATTTATACCCGCAAGCAGAAAAGTTTTCCATATTCCTTTGTTCTCACGGGCATACGGGCAATAACCTTGGCAAATCATAGTGCTTGCGAGTATAGTATGTATTAGGGTGTCTTAAGAATGAGCTTAAGACACCCTGTTTTATGCTGCCTAGGCCTGATCCATAGAACGGATACGCCCATAGACGCTGAGCAGATATAATCCGCCGATTCCGACGAGTGCGTATACGATTCTGGAAAGCCATGACATATTTCCAAAAAGGAATGCTACTAAATCGAATCGGAAAAAGCCGATCAGACCCCAGTTGATTGCACCCACAATTACCAGGGTCAGCAGCGTGTAATCTAAAAATTTAGAATTCATAACAATTACCTCCTTTTCGAATAGTATGGACACTGGCAGAAAAAATATTCACGGATGATTCATCAGACACCTGATAAAGATCTGCCAGATTTGCATGATATTGGATTAAAAGAATACTCGATAGAATTTGAGATCAGTATTTGGCAGAAAGAATGCTTGATAAAATTTGAGATCAGTATTCGGCAGAAAGAATGCTTGATAGAATTAAAGAATTGACAGAATTAGAGAGTTGATAAATAGGGATTTATAGAACTAAAGAATTAATAAATAGAGAATTGACAGAATTAGAGAGTTGATAAATAGGGATTTATAAAATTAAAGAATTAATAAATAGAGAATTGATAGAATTAGAGATTAATATTCATTAAGAAAGATAGGTATCATATTTGGCTGGGAATAGAAGAAAACGAAAAAATATTGTGAGGTTTCATAGAGGCCTTCAATTAAATATTGGAGTCATTGTATTTTTATTTATTGCTTTTTATCTTGTTTATAATGTATACAGTTATATGACCGCAGTACATATCAGAAGATATGAGGTCGAGCAGGGGACGATTGAAGTCAATACCTCCTATACCGGGCTGATTTTGCGCAAAGAAACGATCGTAAATGCCAGCCAAAGCGGCTATTTGAATTATTATTTAAAAGACAATACAAAAGCAGCTAACGGCACATTGGTATGCACGGTAGATGAAAATGGAAATATATCAGAGCGCCTGAATGAAGCGATGTCTACAAATGCTGTCTTGACGAAAGAAAATCTTGGGGATATACAAAGCTCCATACGAGATTATGCCAAAGGGTATCAGGACAACGCTTACTATACGACTTATAATTTTAAATCAGATCTAAGCGGAAAGCTTATGGAAGCGATCAACTTAGGAGCACTTAATACCATATCAAATTATACAGAATATGCAAGGGATAACCGGACTTTTCATTTATATCGGGCAGACCAGCCTGGAATTGTGGCTTATTATACGGACGGCCTGGAAAATGTTACATCAGAATCTTTCACGGAAGAAATGTTTAACCAGGCATCCTACAAAAAAAATAACATGCAGACAAGCGGGTCAGTAGAAAGCGGCCAGCCAGTTTATAAGCTGATTACAGACGAAGACTGGCAGATTATAGTTCCTATTGATGCAGTGATGAAGCAGACGCTGCAGGATGGTGAGGTCGTTCAGATTCGTTTTAAGGAGGATCGTAAAACTGCATGGGCAGATTATATTGTTCAGAAAAGAAACGGACAGGACTACCTGATTTTAAGCCTGCATTCTTCTATGATACGGTACGCATACGAGAGATATATTGACATTAATATTATGCTGGAACAGCAGACAGGCTTAAAGATTCCAAACAGCTCAATCACAACCAAGATTTTTGAGCTGATTCCAGACGAATATTTTACGAAGGGCAGTGGAACATCCAATCAAAACGGACTGTTGGTAGAACATAAGCAGGAGGATGGAACCTATACTGATGCAGAATTTATTCCAGTTACCGTTTATTATAAAAATGAAGATGAAGGGGTGTCTTATATATCCCATGAGGAAATTCGAAGAGGAGATCTGATTGTCATGACCGGTACTACAGAACGTTATGAGGTATCGGATACCGCAAAGCTGAGAGGGGTTTATAATATTAATAAAGGCTATGCAGTATTTAAGCAGATCGATGAGCTGTTCAGCAACAGCAGCTATACAATCGTGCGGGCCGGTACAGAATATGGGATCATGCTGTACGACCATATTGCGCTGGATGGAGACGCAGTTGTTGAAGAACAGATGATTACAAGCAGATAATATGTCGCCAAAAACCGTAAGGACGATGAGATGATTACAAGCAGATAATATGTCGCCAAAAACCGTGAGGACGATGCAGACTTGCAGTCAGGATTTTATAATAGTAATATAATTTAAATATAAATAGGAGGAATGTGACAAATGTTAAAGGAAAATTTAGCAAGTGTTGAAGCAAATATACGAAGCGCTTGTGAAAAAAGCGGACGTAATCGCACAGATGTTACGCTGATTGCTGTGAGTAAGACGAAACCTGTTGAAATGTTAAAAGAAGTCTATGATGCAGGCATTCGGAATTTTGGAGAAAATAAAGTACAGGAAATCTGTGAAAAGTATGATAAGCTGCCGTCTGACATTCAGTGGCATATGATCGGGCATCTGCAGCGTAACAAAGTAAAACAAATCATTGATAAGGTATGCATGATTCATTCTGTAGACACCTATCGTCTGGCAGAAGAAATCAATGTGCAGGCAAAAAAACACAATCTGATTATGCCGATTTTAATAGAGATCAATATAGCGGATGAGCAGACGAAGTATGGAGTAAAGAAAGAAGATGCTGTTTTATTGGCAGAAGAGATCTCTCATTTAGACAATCTGCGCATTCAGGGTGTGATGGCGGTCGCACCATACGTAGAAAACCCAGAAGAAAACAGGCACTATTTTCGAGAAATTATGAAATTAGCTGTTGACATTGAGCGGAAAAAATTAGATAATACTGATATACGTGTGCTTTCTATGGGCATGACAGGAGATTACATGGTAGCCGTGGAAGAAGGAGCTACGATGGTTCGTGTAGGAACAGGTATTTTTGGTGAACGTTCTTATGCAAATAAATAGCGTCTCTGTCAAAAATGTATAAAGAATCAATAAATGGCCTTTCAGGTCTTTCCTGAATAAAACTGTGAATTACACCCAAGGTGCGCCACGTTTTAGACTCAGGAAGAAAAGAGGAGAGAGTATATATGAGTTTAGTAGATTCCCTTTTAAACGTAATGCATATGAATCCGGATGATGATGAGGATTACTATGATGATTACTATGACGATGAGGAAGAGGAAGAAACACCGCCTAAGAGACGCAGAAGCAAAGAAATAGAAGAACCTGTCTATAAAAATTCCAACAGCAATAATCAGCCGATTGATATTAACCGTAACAGAGACCGTGTAACTGCAAAGTCAAACAGCAAAGTAACCCCGATGCGTCCATCTTCCAGAAGGACCGCATCTTCCAATCTGGAGGTCTGTGTGATAAAGCCTACGTCCTTTGAGGATGCCAGAGAGATTACAGAGACACTTTTATTAAACCGGCCGGTAATTTTGAATGTAGAAGGCTTAGATGTAGACGTTGCACAGCGTATTATTGATTTTTCTTCAGGCTCTTGCTTTGCAATCAGCGGCAATCTGCAGAAAATATCTAATTATATATTTATCATAACGCCTGCCAATGTTGAAATATCCGGTGATTTTCAAAATTTATTGGATAATTACGGTACGGCTCCTCTGCGTATGGATATTTAAGGAGGAGTTTGTATGGAGCAGGAAATGCAGTTTTTAAAAAAGCGTTTCATCGACCTTTCAAAACGGGCAGAAGATAAGAATATTGTAACTTTTAGTCATTTTTTGGATTTGAATCAGCTGAATATTTTACACCAGGCTGCGAAGGAACTATATGGTTCCTTTCAGACATTTGGTGGTTATGATTATGCAGAGCGTCAGATGGTTGCTTTCATCCCTGATGCTCTTTATTATTCGTGGACATATCCATTTCAAGCCATTCGAATAGACCCGTCCCACCCCAAGTTTGCGGAAAATCTCACGCAT
Organism: uncultured Eubacterium sp.; assembly: GCA_947385875.1. GTDB lineage: Bacteria > Bacillota > Clostridia > Lachnospirales > Lachnospiraceae > Eubacterium_J. The sequence goes on from CANDMV010000035.1 coordinate 20,553, forward strand.
CGTGATGTATTAGGGGCCCTGATGAATCTGGGAATTAAGAGAGAAATGCTGGGCGATATTATTATTCAGGATTCTCAGCAGATTGTATTTAGTGCAGATTCCGTTACCAGCTATATCATTCAAGAATGTACTAAAATTCGTCATACTGCTGTAAGCTGTCAGCAGATACCTTTGGAAAATTTTGATTATAAGCCTAAGCTGATTGAAAAAGAGGGGGTTATTTCATCTCTGAGATTGGATGCAATATTGTCAGATGTCTATAAACTGTCAAGATCCTCTGCACAAAAACTAATATTTGAAGGCAGCGCTTTTGTAAATTCTCGAAAAATCATACAGAATGCTTATAGCTGTCAGAATGGCGATATTATATCTGTCCGGCATTTTGGAAAATTCCAGATCGAAACGGAAGGTAAATTAACTAAAAAAGGCAGAATTAAATGTAAATATATGGTCTATTCTTAAACCTAAACAAAAATAGTTTATATTTTCATCTAAATGAATGTTTGATTTCATATTTGATAGGCAAAATGATCAACGATCGATAGCTGACAGGGAATTTCATTTTATATTTGATAGGCAAAATGATCAAAGATCAATAGCTGACAGGGAGTTTCATTTATATTTTGCATTTTATCTTGCAGATAAGTTTATCATTTAAATCTGTAAATAATATAACAGAGGACAGGAGGTTCTAGTGAGGATATGGAAAAAAATAGACTTCGTGTGATTATGCCAGTAATTGGTGTAGTTTTTTTAATCATAATCGATCAGGCAACCAAATATCTGGCTCAAAATGCACTGAAGGGTAAAGAATCCTATGTGATTATCCCCGGAGTATTTGAACTGCAGTATTTAGAAAACAGAGGATCTGCATTTGGGATGCTGCAGGGGCAGAGAGTCTTTTTTATCGCTGCCGCAGCTGTCATGCTTTTTTTAATTCCATATCTGTATAGGAAAATTCCTTCATCCAAACATTTTTTTTATCTGCGTGTCATTGCTGTTATGTATTTATCGGGTGCACTTGGAAATGCAGTTGACCGTATCGTAAATGGATATGTGATTGATTTTTTTTATTTTTCACTCATTGATTTTCCTATTTTTAATATGGCCGATATTTATGTGTCAGTAGCTACTAGTTGTTTGATCCTTCTGATCTTATTTTATTATAAAGATGAAGATTTTGAACAGATTCATATTTTTAAAAAGTAGTATTACAACAGGAATTACAGAGCTGCAAAGCAGCATTACATCAGGATTACAGAGCTGCAAAGAAAGGGCGCGTCATGACACAAGGTGCGGATAAATCAATTCAGACATTTGAGGTAACATCAGAATACGAAGAATGCCGACTGGATAAGTTTTTAGCAATTATCTATCCAGACTTGTCGAGGGCATATTTTCAAAAACTAATTAAATCTGGACAGGTCAGTGTGTCCGGGCAGATTCCTAAATCCAGCTATCTTGTGAAAGAAGGGGAATTAGTAACAGTGGAGGTGCCTCCAGCAGTACAAGTAGATCTTCAGCCAGAAAATCTTCCATTAGATATTTTGTATGAGGACGATGATCTTATAGTCGTAAACAAACCTAAGGGCATGGTAGTTCATCCAGCACCTGGACATTATACCGGCACACTCGTAAATGCGCTGATGTATCATTGTAGAAATGGTTTATCTGGGATCAATGGAGAAATTCGACCGGGCATTGTGCATAGAATAGATAAGGATACAACTGGATCGTTGATTGTATGTAAAAATGACGATGCACATCTTAAAATCTCAGAGCAGATTAAAGCACATTCTCTGACCAGAAGATACCGTGGAATTGTTGCAGGGCAGATATCAGATGATTCTGGAGTCATCCGTACAAATATCGGACGTGATCCTAAAAATCGTCTTAAAATGGCTTGTAACGTGCATGGCGGAAGAGATGCTGTGACTCATTATCGAGTCTTGGAGCAATTTACGAGACATACCTATATGGAATTTAAGCTTGAAACCGGCCGAACACATCAAATCCGTGTGCACATGGCACATATTGGTCATCCATTGCTTGCAGACCCTCTCTATGGGCCTGCGAAATGCAAATTTAACCTTCAGGGACAGTGTCTGCACGCAATGACACTGGGCTTTCTGCATCCTCGAACAAGTTCCTATATAGAAGTGACAGCACCTCTTCCCGAATATTTTGAAAAATTATTAGCATCAAAAGCCTTATAGAAATAAAACAAACTTATTACACTGGAATAGGTTAAAGAACTTTTGAAACATAGCGGATATATTTGTCACTTCTGAGAATTGTGCACTATATACATTTTTTAAAATGAAAATGTTTTTTTTCTGTACATTTTGTATTAAATGTTTTATAATAGAATTATTATAGAAAGCAGCTATACAATTTGTTTTTAACAGTTCATAAACAAATCAGATTTTATAATTTGTACGAACTGTTACGTTGTCATCAGAGAGGAGCGGTTTTATGAGCAATTATGTAATTACAATAGGAAGAGAATTTGAAAGCCTTGGAAAAGATATAGGTTTAAAACTGGCAGAAAAACTAGGCATTAAATGTTACGATAAGGAACTGCTTAGCCGTGCGGCAAAAGAAAGCGGTTTATGTGAAGAAATATTTCATTCGCAGGATGAAAAGCCAACAAGCAGTTTTCTATATTCACTCGTTATGGATACGTATTCTGCAACCGGCTATACGGCAGCACCTTTTTTAGATATGCCGTTGAACCATAAAATATTTCTTGCACAGTTTGATACAATCAAAAAGCTGGCAGAGGAGGAATCCTGTATAATTGTAGGACGCTGCGCTGATTATGCGTTAAGTGAATTCCCACGTACGATTAATACATTTATACATGCTGATCTGGATTTCCGTATAAAAAATACAATGAAAGAATTTGATGTCAGTGAATCAAAAGCCAAGGATATGATTAGCAAAAAAGATAAACAGCGTTCCAGTTATTATAATTATTATTCTAATAAGAAATGGGGAAATTCCAAAGCTTATGATCTTACGTTAAATTCTGCAAAACTAGGTATTGACGGCTGTGTTGATATAATCTTGAAATATAAAGAAATTATGGGTTATTGATAAATGAACTGAAATTGAAATAATAAGCCAAGATGATTGATAAATAATTGATTACGAATTGTAATTGATAAAAATAATTTGATTATGCGTTGAATAAGCTATAGCTAAGCTTGCGGAAGGCAGGGTAAAATTGTAAGGATACATTTCCAACTATTCGTAAAAGGACACTTTTACGAATAGTTGGACTGATAAATACCGATAATAAATAAATTTTCAGAATCTAGTATGTTATAAAAGGACCTCATTTTATATTAAATAAATCTTCAGAATCTAGTATGATTGTAAAGGGACCATCATTTATTAAATTGATTTTCATATCTGCACCAAATTCACCTGTTGCAACTGGATAGTTTTCTAGACGGCATTTTTGGATAATGTATTCATATATTTCTTTTGCCATATCTGGAGCGCCTGCATTTATAAATGACGGCCGGTTTCCTTTATGGCAGTCTGCGTACAATGTAAATTGTGAAACTAATAGTAATTGGCCTTGTACGGCTGACAAAGACAGGTTTGTTTTTCCTTCAGAATCTTCAAATATACGCATGCCTAACATCTTTTTTATCATTTTATCTGCGATTTCTTTTGTATCAGAATCCTTTATACCTATCAGAACTAAAAAACCTTTACTAATTTCACTGGTTATACGATTTTCTATTGATACAGATGCCTGCATCACTCTTTGTATTACAAATTTCATGCTTTTTCTCCTTACAATTTCGATTTACTTTTATTTTCAATAATATCTGCATATTAGATGAAAATATATCAAATGTACTGCTTAATCCATATTTGTCAATAATCAACGGTTATCTACATATCAGATAAAAATGTATCAGATATGCTGTTTAATCCATATTTGTCAATAACTAACTGAATCCCCTGCTTCACTTCTTCTCTGCTGAAATCGTTTTCTTCTAAAAATTTATTGCTTTTTTCATTTAAATGCGCATAAAACATCAATGCTATTTTTAAGTTTTCCTTTGAGGGATCAGCTGTTACATCAGAAATCATATCATAGATTTGATTTTCAGCATCGTTGATGTTGCCGCTGTCAATTAAGTCGAGCAGATTTTGAAGTGTATTCTTTTTCTCTGTATCTTTGAACAATTCTTCAGCAGGATTTTCCAGATCAATGTGAAAAAGAAGCTTTAAAAGTGTCCTTACCATTTCTTTGATTAACCGCATAACATAATCTTGTTCTACCATTTCGGGATCTCCTTATGATTTTTGCGATATTGTATCAATTATTTTATAGATAATAATACAATATATAACAATTCAGCTTGTCTGAACGGCTATCTGATTATATCATAATTACCTTGCATGTACAATAAGCTATAGATTTATTATTATATTTATTGTATAATATGTTACAGTTCAGCTTTTGGCTTCACTGCAGCGTAATCCGGTTCATTGGATGCCGATACTTTTCGCAGCACAGACGCTTTCTGGCTGGCGTGTGAAAAGTAACCTAATAATTCACAGTTCGGGAAATTGGCAGGCCATGAATGGAGGAAGAAATGAATCGAAAACGTTTGCTCAGCTATGTCCGGCAGGCTTTAGATGACTATACAATGATCGATGATAATGATAGGATTGCAGTCGGAGTATCTGGAGGAAAAGATTCCATGACACTGCTCTATTCATTAAAAGAGCTGCAGCGGTTTTATCCGAAAAAATTTGATATTGCAGCAATTACTGTTCATCTAGGATTTGAAGGGTATGCTCCTGAAGCAATTCAGGGTTTTTGTGAAGATCTTCATGTGCCATATGAACAGGTTCATACACAAATTGCAGATCTTCTCTTCCAGCAAAAGAAAAAAGATCAAATGTGTTCACTATGCTCTAAATTAAGAAAAGGTGCACTTAATCAAGCTGCTTTATCATTGAACTGCAATAAAGTGGCGTATGCGCATCACCGTGATGACTTAATTGAGACAATGCTGCTGTCCCTTATATATGAAGGACGTTTTCATTCATTTTCGCCAAAGACTGAACTGGAACGCACGGGGTTAACGTTAATCAGGCCCTTAATGTATGTTTCCGAAGCTGATGTGATAGGCTTTCAGCATAAATATGAACTGCCAGTCATTAAAAACCCGTGTCCTGCTGACGGACATACGAAAAGGCAGTATGTGAAGGAGCTGCTGCAGAAGCTGAATAAAGAGAACCCTGGTGTGAAAGGGCGTCTGTTTACAGCAATACGTTCAGCTTCGTTTGAAGACTGGCCCCAAAAGGTTAACAATAACTTATATAATACATGAGGTGGTGTTATGGAAAGAACTTATCATGAAAAAGTAAAAATTGAAAATGAGTTAAAGCTGCGTGAAATGGTTAAGGAACTGCCGAGATTTTGTCAAGAATTTTTCTTAGGTACAGAACATACGACATCTTCCCGTACCCGGCTGGCTTATGCATATGACCTGGGCATTTTTTTCTCTTTTCTACATGAAAACAACCCAATATGTCATAAGTATGAGATGTCGAATATACCGATTACATTTTTAGACATGATTACTCCGCTGGATATTGAAGAATATTTGAATTACTTAAAGTACTACACAAAAGATGGCGTAGAACATACAAATGATGAACGCGGTATATCTAGAAAGCTTGCAAGTCTTAGAAGCTTCTATAACTACTTCTTCCGTAAGCAGTTAATAAAGACAAATCCGCCTGATTTGGTAAATCCTCCAAAGCTTCATGAGAAAGAGATTATTCGCCTGGATGTAGATGAAGTAGCAATGCTGTTGGATGAGGTAGAGTCCGGTGAAAAATTAACGGCACATCAGCTGGTATACCATGAACAGACAAAGTTGCGTGATCTGGCTCTCCTCTCTCTTCTGCTTGGAACCGGAATCCGTGTTTCGGAATGTGTAGGAATTGATATTTCTGATATTGATTTTAAAAACAATGGTGTAAAGGTACATCGGAAAGGCGGCGCTGAAGTAATCGTCTATTTTAACGATGAAGTGGCTGGAGCGCTTCTTGATTACCTTGAAGTAAGAAATGGTATTGATGCTGTCGATGGTCATGCAAATGCACTGTTTTTATCTATGCAGCGAAAACGCATTGGAGTCCGTTCCGTAGAAAACCTTGTAAAAAAATACGCAAAGCTTGTAACTACAATGAAAAATATAACTCCCCATAAACTGCGCAGTACATTTGGCACAAATCTATATCAGGAAACAGGTGATATTTATCTGGTAGCAGATGTGCTCGGACACAAGGATGTCAACACGACAAGGCGTCATTATGCAGCTCAGGCAGATGCGCGAAGGCGTCAGGCCGCTAAAATGGTACAGCTCAGGGAAAATTAATCAGGCAGTATCTGTTGTTTTTCACTGGCATAATAAGGAATAATGAGATAAGCTCCTGCGCAAATGTCTTCATTTACCATATGATTTAAAAGCATAATCTTTTTGATATACAAATTCATGTTCTTATATTCGTTTGAATAATATTTTTTAGAAATATTCCATAAGGATTCTCCGGGACGTACTTGAATACTTATGTAGCATTCGCTCTTCCCAGAACGATATCTGCTGTCTGTATGAACGGATGTATGCCGGGTGATAGTAATACATAATAAGATTACAATAATTACAAACATACTTATTGCAGCAAAAAGCATATGCTTAACTTGAATCAATGCGAATCGTTCATCCATCTTTAGAGCCTCCATGCAAACGTATGTTCTGAATATTCGTTCGAAGTAAATGTATTATACAACCAGAACAAATGTTTGTCAATACAAAATACGAACAAATATTCTGAATATATGTTTGCATTTTGACTAAGGCTGTGTTACAATAAATTTTATAGAGAATAAAGTGAGAAAGAGTAGTCAATGCAGATGAAACTGTAATATATAACAGGCTGCGCTTTCGAAAGTCATAGGAGGAATATAAAATGGCATATGGAAAAATAACGGCAAAACAAAGAGAAATTTTAGAATATATTAAGAACGAAATTGTAAATAAAGGCTACCCTCCAGCTGTACGTGAAATCTGTGATGCAGTTCACTTAAAGTCTACGTCCTCAGTTCATGCACATCTAGAATCGCTTGAGAAAAACGGATATATACGCAGAGATCCGACAAAACCTAGAGCCATCGAAATAATTGATGAAAATTTCAGCCTGACAAAGCGTGAGGTTGTGAATGTTCCGATTATCGGCAGTGTCGCTGCAGGCCAGCCGATTCTGGCAGTCGAAAATATCGAGGCTTATTTTCCAATTCCATCAGAAATGATGCCAAATAAAGAAACTTTTATGTTAAAGGTAAAAGGAGAAAGCATGATTAATGCAGGAATCTTTGATGGAGACAGGATACTTGTACAGCAGCAGCAGACTGCTGATAATGGAGATATTGTAGTAGCGCTTGTAGATGATTCCGCTACAGTAAAGACATTCTATAAAGAAGCAGGTTATATCCGTCTGCAGCCGGAAAATGATGCCTTTGAACCTATTATACTGGATGATTGTATGATTTTAGGCAAAGTATTTGGTGTATTTCGGCTGTTTTAGCAATCTAACACGGCTTCACTTTTCGCAGATGGTATATGTTCTAATATAATACAGCATCGTTTTCGCAGATGGTAAGTGTTCTAATATAGTACAGCTTCACTTCCTGCAGATTGTAAGTTCTAATATGGCAGCTTTACTTCTTACAAATTATAAGTGTGTTCTTACAGATTTTGTATACGCTGAACAATAAAGCGGTTCTTTCTTAACTTTAGATCTATTTAATTGTGTATCAGATTATACCAGAGTATTAATTATTCTTATAACTCTGACTCAGGCAGTAATCTAACCATCTGAATCTGAGTTAGCATAAGAAACGAGCATAAGAAAGAACCGATGATATCAGCAGTTATATTTCAATGCAGCAAAAATAATGTGGATTTCTCTTCTCTATTGCCATATTCTTTATACTTACAAGACAAAAAAAGAAATCAGTCTATAATTCCGATATATCAATAAATTTACCATCGCCCCAGATTCTTTCCAAATCATAGAACAGACGGTCTTCTTTCGAAAAAACATGAACAATGATATCACCATAATCCATTAAAATCCAGCTAGAATTACGGTTCCCTTCTTTCTGTTTTATCGGCACGCCTGCCTTAAACAGATCTTCTTCTACAGCGTCACACATAGCTTCAATCTGATGCTGATTTGAGCCATCCGCAATGATAAAATAGTCAGCAAGGACAGAAATCCCGCTGATGTCAATAATTTTGATGTCGTCAGCTTTCTTTTCAGATAAAGACTGATAGGCAGTTTTTGCCATCTCTTTACTACTCATGCTCATACAATTAAATTCCTCCTGTTCTTATAATATTCATAAGTTTCAGCAGTTTTCGGATCAATACGCCCGGATTTTCCATTTAAATAATTCAGCGTATCATATAATATTTTTTCGATGGTATGCTCCAGATTCTGGAATGCCATTTCGCGGATCTCAGTCAGGTTTGCTGCCTTATCGCGCCCCGGTTCAATATAATCTGCGATAAAAAGAATCATATCTAAAGTACTCATTGCCGGCTCTCCTGTGGTATGCACAGTAATAGCATGAAGTATCTCTTCGTCATCGATATCATACTTTTTTCTGGCAATCAGGGCACCGACTTTCGCGTGCAGCAAAAATGGATTTTCCTGTTCAATCTCTGAGACTTCGATATGATGCTTTTTGCATAGCTCAAATTTTTTTTCATGTGGCATACTTTTGGCACAGTCATGCAGAACACCTGCAGTCATTGCTTTTTTAATATCATAATTATAAGCCATTGCAAGTGCGGCAGATGTATACATAACACCGAGTGTATGCTGGTAACGGCTTTTATCCATGTAATGCTGAAGTTTTTTTTGATATTTTTCTAATTCCTTCATAAAATCCACCTTGACATCTTATAAATAAATCTTATGCTGTTTAATATATTTTTCTACAGCATCCGGCACCAGATAACGAATTGACTGCCGATTGAAAACCCGCTGCCGGATCATTTGAGAAGATACAGAAAAATTCGGTGTGTTGATAAATGAAGCCCGGGTACCATATTTTTCGTTTAAATGTGCCTGAATCGGCAGAAGCTCTTCTAGATTCAGTCCATCCCGAACAGCAGCTAGTATCGTACAGAGCCGGCTGATTTCGTCCGGACGACGCCATGTTTCAAAATAAGCAAGCGAATCTGCCCCCATGATAAAATAAACATGATACTCCGGAAAGCGTTTTTTAAATTCTTGTAGTGTCAGATACGTATAGCAGATTCCCTCTTTTAAAATCTCATAATCCGAACAGGAAAAATGCGGGTTATCTGTAATTGCAAGCTGAATCATTTCTAAACGATTGTCGGCATTTAAAATCTGTTTATTATTTTTATGCGGAGGACTTCCTGCCGGCATAAAAATAACCTGATTCAGCTGGAATTGCTCACATGCATTTTCTGCTATTAAAAGATGACCATAATGTATGGGGTTAAAAGTGCCTCCCATAATCCCGATTCTTTTTTGTCCTTCATTTATATTTATATTCAGCATTGAATTTTTCAACATATATTGATTACTCATGATCAATTTGCTGCCCTAGATCAATCAAGGCAGCTCGATTTTGGGATTCTTTTTGGAAGGACGGTATAATACAAATTTTTTGCCTATGACCTGAACAACTGCAGAATGAGTCCGTCCTGCGACTATATCAGCCAGTTCATGCGGATCATCAAAACAATTCTTTAAAACGGATACTTTAACCAGTTCTCGTTTTTCTAACGCATTATTAACCGCTTCTGAGATTGCTGGAGTCAGGCTAGATTTTCCAATTTGGAATATAGGTTCTATTTTTCCAGAAAGGCTTCGCAAATAAGCCCGCTGTCTGCTTGTTAAATCCATATTTATTTCCTTTCTAATCAAAAGTGTTGAAATTTCAGTGCTTCTTGTGCAAAGTAATCTGATTTTTAGGATCAATTTTGCTTTCATATTCAGATTCTAATGCAATCTTTTTCGAAGAAATCTAAGATTTATTATTTTTTTGAAATCTTCAGATTTTGAGCGTATTCTGTAAGGTATTACTTTTACAAATACCTTTATTTAAAGTATTCAAATTCCAGTGCATACATCCGCACAGTATCGCCTTCTTGAATCCCTTTATTTTCCAACTCTTTCAAAATGCCTTGTTCCTTCAAAAACTTTTGGAAAAACAAAAAGCCCTTTTCTGCTTCTAGATTTGTATAGCCCAACATTTTTTCAATCTTAGGCCCTTCCACTACATAAGCGCCATCTTCCGGACTGATTTCAATCGTGTAAGCTTCCGTAATTACCTGAAGCTTGGACGGATCATATTCTGATTCATAGACGATCGGTTCATCCGCAATCTCGTCCAACAGCTTTTTCACAGCATATAGCAGCTCCTTTAATCCCTGACCGCTGACTGCAGAAATAGGATAAACGTCAATTCCCTGAGGTTCAAATTCTGCTTTAAGCAGTTCGATTACTTCATTTTCGCTTCCATATAAGGCATCTATTTTATTAGCTGCAATGACCTGAGGCTTTTTTAAAAGTGTCGGATCATAATCTTTTAATTCTTTATTAATTGCCTGTATGTCGGCGATCGGATCGCGTCCTTCGACTGAGGCTGCGTCTACAATGTGGATCATTACCTTTGTACGTTCAATATGCTTTAAAAATTCATGTCCAAGTCCGACTCCCGCAGAAGCGCCTTCAATCAGCCCCGGAATATCAGCAATGACAAACCCTTCCCCATTGTCAAAATCTACAACACCCAGATTAGGCTGAAGGGTCGTAAAATGATAATTCGCAATCTTAGGCTGCGCATTTGTGACACGTGATAAGAGAGTCGATTTTCCTACATTCGGAAATCCGACCAGGCCGACATCTGCGATAACCTTTAATTCCAGCTTTACTTCGATTTCTATAGCCTCCTGGCCAGGCTGCGCATATTTGGGTGCCTGCATAGTAGAAGTTGCATAATGCTGGTTTCCAAGACCGCCTCTGCCGCCAGGCAGGACGAGCTTTCTTTGGCAGTCTCCAGACATGTCGGCAATAATTTTGTCAGTTTCTGCATCTTTTATGATCGTACCAGCAGGTACTTTTAATATAAGGTCACTGCCTTTTTTTCCGTGGCAATTGCGTTTTTGTCCATTTTCACCTGCCTGCGCCGAGAATTTGCGTTTATAACGGTAATCTGCCAGTGTATTCATGCCTTTATCCACAACAAAGATTACATCGCCGCCTTTACCGCCGTCACCGCCGTCGGGACCGCCGTTTGGCACATATTTTTCCCGGCGGAAGCTTACATGTCCGTCGCCGCCTTTTCCTGATTTAATGATAATTCTTGCACTATCAGCAAACATAGTCAAAATCTCCTATTATTATTTCTGCCCTGCAGAAACAGGCAGGCATGTCCATATTAAAACATAATATAACTTTATTAAAAGATATAGAAATACCGCTGCCTATTTTTCATAATCCAAAACAGTTCAGACTTATATCATTATAGAAGTCTCGATTGCTCTGTACAGCCGCGAATCTATGAAACGATGCCTCTGCATCGCTCATTCAGCGCTCAGCCAATGAAAAATATGCAGCGGTATCTGCATGGAACGAATCACTATATTCAGATTACTCGTTCACTACCGGATATACAGAAGCCTGCTTCCGGTCTCTTCCTTTTCTCTCAAATCTCAGAATACCGTCTACTTTTGCGAATAATGTA
>CANDMV010000036.1 GCA_947385875.1 uncultured Eubacterium sp.
TAACTATAAATTCCTTGATTTTTTAAGGAAAATCACTTGACAATATAGGGAGGGACGACTGATAAAAAGGTCAGCGAATATAAAGCGGCTTTTGAAAAAAATAAAAAACCTTCTGTGATGATCTGCTCCGATGCAGTGAAAGAAGGGCATAATCTGCAGTTCTGCCATTATCTGATTCACTATGATTTCCCGTATACTCCTGCCGCGATCGGGCAGAGAAACGGGCGGATTTATCGAAAAGGACAGGCAGGTAAGCCGGAAGTATACTATATGTATATGGAAGGCGGGTATGACGAAAGGCTGTTTGGTGAAATTATAGTAGAAAAGTGCCAGCTGATTAAAGTGCTGGAAAAGGTATCCACGCTGAATATACTTCCTGAAGATGCCGACCAGTATATACAAAACTGCGTGTCAGCTTTTATCGATGATTATTTTGACAGGAAAAAATTTCAAAAGAATAAATCTGATAAACCGGGACAGGAAAATGGAGGCAGTGTGACAGCGGCTTCAACAGAAAACGAGCAGGAAAAAGAAATCTTTGGGCAATTTTTAAAGAAGTATTTTGCAGAAAAAATCATGGATGAATGCGGGAAAGTGCAGCTTAAGTGGAAGTTCAAGAAAGCAGAAGAGCTGTATGACGAGATTCAGAGTAAATCAGAGGGCCACAGAACGAAATTAAAAGAGTTTTATCAAAATATATTAAAAGACGCAGACAGCGGGCAAAGCATCAGAGAGATTTATATGGACGGGTATCGGCAGATCTTAGGGGAGCTTGTACAGGAATGGTTTGGCTGTGAGAAGCCTGACAGGGAAGCTGCGGAAGCGAAATTTGTCAGCTGCTGTGCGGAATATGTAGACAGCGTGCGGGAGAAAAAGTCAGGCGCTGCGTTGAAAACATTATACTGTCATGACTTGATTCAGAATGAACAGCTGTCGATTGATGAATACAAAAGACAGTTTCAGCCGCTGAAAGAATGGTGAGACGAAAGGAACATGTATGATGTCAGAGTATAAAGAAATATTAAAAAAAGCAGAAGAAGCAGATGCACGCATTGCCAACACTTTAAAATGGCTTTTGAAAAGATGCGCGTTAGAAACAGGGCCAAAGCTTGACGAAGCAGAGGGAAGTACAAAGCTGTCTGACGACAACGGATTAGAAATGATGAATGAATTTCTTCATAGCGCAGCTGTACGGGATAAATACTTTTCTGGCGGCGTATTAGATTCTGAGAGTCTTCGCGGGATTGAGCCGAATGAATTTCAAGAGAAATTTTTCAGCTTTTTATCGCAGCGGGGAGAAATGGAGACGGACCCGTGGATACAATATCCGAAGGAATTTATAAATAAACTGGCAGTCTATCGAAACTGCGGGGGTACGGATGAGAACCAGTCCAAAAGGCTGATGGATTTTTCCAAAAAGATCAATAATGACCCCCTGCGCTATGTGTATGAAATCATACAAAACGCAGATGACTGTGAGTATAAAAAGGCAGAAGAGAGAAACATTGCAAGGAGCATGAAGCTGGAGTTCGACGCCGGAGAAATATGGGTAAGTTATCCTGAAGATGGAATGACGTATTCTGACATTATAGCGATCACAACAATCGGAGAGTCCAATAAGCTGAAAAAGAAGCGCAGGCGGATAATTGGAGAAAAAGGAATGGGTTTTAAGACGATCTTTTCCGTATGTGATTTTGTTGAAATACATAGCGGCCCTTATCATTTTAAGCTGACACAGGATAACTTTGAACCGAAGTGGATAGAAGAAAAGAACGGGACGGCACAGGATGGAGACTGGTCTGGCACAGAATTGAGACTGCATTTTAATCAGAATATAGAAAATCATGATGTAGAAAATCAGAAGAAAGCGGACGAAAAAAACAAAGTATATGAACAGCTGTTGAAAAAGTATGGAGGAACAAAAGACAGCGTGAGTGTGCAGAATATATTTAAAAACTGCCCGATTATGTTCACAAATAAGATTGATGAATTATGCATTTCCTGCGGCGAAGAAAAGCTGGTTATGAAAAGAAGGGTGAAAGAAGATAACGATACGAAGATCGAAGAAATATCTTATCGCTTCAATAAAGATGATGGAGAGCCTGACTTATCGTTAAAGTGTATCCGCATAGAAAAACTCGTGAAATTTGACTATGAAAAGTATAAGTCGCACTATAAGGAAGTCTTTGAAAGCGAAGCAGATTATAATAATGAAGAGGATGAGGTTAAGACTTATCCGGTTATTGTGCTTATTCCGGTGGAAGTCCGGCAGGACGGAAAGCCCTTGAGTGTTTCCGAAATAGAAAAAGGAAATGTGTTTACTTATCTGCCTACGTTTTCAAATATAAAGGCACCGATTTCTATCCAGATTCCATTTGAACTAAACGAAGACCGAAGCTGTATGTGGATTCAGGAAATGAAGGGAGACGATCATAATATAGAAGATTTGTGTCTGGAAAAAGGGAAATCGAATTCTACAACGAAATGGAATCAGCTTCTGTTTGACGAGGTATTTGGGGCAGATCAGTCTTCAAAGGGCAGTAAGACAAAATGCCTGCTGGAGCTTGTTTTTGAAAAATTACGTGATCGAGAGGATGTGTATTCCTATATTCCGTGGTACCAAAAGGATGATTACAAATTTTTTTCAACGGAAGATCTTTCATATGATAAAGATGTTGACAGACTGAATAAATTTTGCGGTGATGACGAAGAAAACCAGATTTTTAAGACGTTTCAAAACATGGAGCTGCTACGGAGGATGGATGGTAAGGGCTGGCTTCGCTTTTTAGACAAGCCGATCATGTTTGATTCTTTAGCTTCAGAGATTATGGAGTCAGCTGTAGACACGAACAAGAACAAAGAAGGCTTAGAGGAGCTTCTGAAAATCGTAGATCAGGAAGCTGAAAGTAAAAGAAAGAAAAAAGAAGAAGAGAAGTTAGATTATAAGATAGAGAAGGTTGTCCGGCGCGTAACATGTGATAAAAAAGGCGAGATCTTAAAGAGAATGAATATACTGGGAATGTCACAGATCGATTTTAACGAGCTGTCCTTTTCAAAAAAGGATTTTGTGAATAAGCTGATGGAGTTGGATTACGAAAAAGTAGTCGGACATTTGTTGGAAGAAAGCGGGAATGAGTCCATCTCCTGTCTGCCAGCAAAAGAGGAGGAGGAAAGAAAAGGGCTGAAAGTTATCAATGTGAAAACTGCGGATCATGCCCAGACACGATGGGCAGTGGATGATGCCGAGCTATGGATTGTTATGAACGGCGAATATAAAACGAATCAATGGCTGGCATTTTATGATGAAAATAAAAATAAAGTGAACGGGAAATCTGTGTTGGAAATATTTGGTGATCTGAGCAAGCTTCCGATTTGTCTGCCAAAAGGAAATGCAGGCGGTAATAGAATCGAAGATGTCTGGAAATGCGTCTGGGAGAAGATACGTCCGCGGAAAGAAACGGAGAAAGGAACGGTTGATTGTTCATTTGAATTGTTTAAGGAGCTGATGAGATTCATGTCGAGACTAAGCGGCTGTGATGATTGTCGGCAGGATGGACTTAAAGAGCAGATAGAATCCATGTCGGTCATAAGTGATTGTAATGATAAGCCGCAGGATAGAGATGGTTGGTTCGAATTTGCAAAAAAAATAATGGAAGATGACCAGAGTAATGATATTTTGTACGGATTTATGAGAGAAGATCTGATCGCTTTGTATAATAAAATTGATAAGAAATTTAGAGGTAATTGGCCTTGTAGATGGCAAGAGGTGATGAAAGATGATTTGAAAAATGATTTGAAAAATAAATTGGAAAATGATTTGAAAAATGATTTGGAAAAGGCTGAAATCCTCGGAATTTTAAGCTATGGGAAAAGCGAAGATAAAAAGCCGCACTATTTATTGCAGATGGGTTTTCTGAAAGAGGGAGTATGCTGGCCAGAAGGAATCTGCAATATCATCAATAAAATGCCTTTTGATAAAAATTATAGGCTTGCAAAGAACGATGAAAAGAAACTGAACGAAATTCAGGATGAAAGCATAACAAAAATATTTGAACCTTTGAGGGAGCTGTTAGGGATTCAGACGAAGATCTACACTATCTCCAGTCTACGTCTGCCTACAGAATACGTCAGGTTTAACGGCATCGTTATTTTAAGGAAGGAATCGGAATCTGAACAGGACAAAGAAAGCTGTCTGGAGAGTTCTGCAAAAAAATGCTTGTCATCGATAGAAGAGGGTCTGGAGCTGTACAGCGATATAGAACCGAAGAAGAAAGAGCTGTTTTTGAAAAAAGATGCCTGTAAATCATACGAACATGCAAAAAAAGATCTGCAGACTTTGACAGATTTGTGTGCATTGTCAGCGAAATTCCACATGGACAGGCAGCCGGCACACGGCAGTGAAAATGAGACATGGTATGAGCTTCTGCAGAACGCAAATGACCATATACCAGACAATGCAGCAGATCAGACGCTGTATATCACAGCAGATTCTGACAATCTGGTCTTGGAGTATGCAGATCAGGGATTTTCGATCAGGGATTTTCTGGCAGTCAGTACAAGCGGAAATTCTGGAAATACGGATGTGGATATAGAACGGGAAGGCCGGAAAGGGACTGGTTTTAAAAGTGTCTATGATTGGTTTGATAAGGCGGTGATCTATAGCAGTGATATTGTATGCACTCTGGAAGACCAGCCAGTCAAAGTCAAAATATTAAAAAGTGGAGAGATCAGCTTTGGGCCCAAAGAGGGAGATCAGGAAAAAGAAAAATGGGAAAAAGAAAAAACGCATTATCCTATTCCGCGGTTTGTACAATCAGACAGACGTTTGGAAGGGACTAAGATCGAGCTGCACTGGAGAAAAGATAAAATAGAGAATTTTAAAGCCAGAACCGGGATTTGTAAAAAAGATGAGTTTATCAGTAAAAAGGTATATTTGTTTTTAGACAGAATAAAAAAATTTCATTTCAAAGTGTATGGGGAAGAGTTTACGTTTGATAAGCAGAAATATATTTCAGAACATTTTGTTGCTTGTACAAAAGAGATGAGCTTATCTGATGATATCATAAATAAGAATCGATACTGGAGTGAGAGAAGAAAGCGTGGTCAGTCAGAAGAGATTTTAAAAGAAGAGATTTCAAAAAATGAGATTTCAGAAGATACGGTTTCAAAAGATACGGTTTCAAAAGATGTGGTTTCAGAAGATGTGGTTTTTAAGAAGAAAAATATTACGATACTGTTTCCGGTAACTGATGCGGAGAAAATAGGCTCGGACAAAGAAGTAAGCGTATTCTGCACACTGCCGGTCGAAGAATTCAAGCTTAAGATTCCATTTTATGTAAATATACCATTACTGGAGTTACGCGATAATAGAAAAGGTCTAGCCGATCAGGGCGAACTTAAGGAATGGAATCAAAATATTATAGAAGCGGCGCTGACAGGGACAGACTCTGCATTTTCGGAGATTTTTTCTGAAATGAGCAGGAAAAAGGATGGTAAAATTAATCTGAATAATCTGTATCAATATTTCCCATATAGTTATTTATATGAAAATCCATATATACAGAATACATATAAGATGACATGGAGAGGCTGTCTGATGTCTGTGCCGTTTATCAGAGCAGTCAGAACGACAGGAAAAATGGTGGATGATAAGGCATACTGCCTAGAAGACTGGGCCAATGAGAGCGATGTAGATCAGTTGGATTGTGATAAGTTTGTGTTTCTGCCAAAGTACATGTATTGGTGGTTTGCTAAGCGCGGCAGTCTGGATGGGTTTGAATGTGAGATACCATTTGTTTACTATGATGACCTGAACGTTGACGATTTAAGCATGGCTGAAACAGATGACGTTAAAATGAGTGGCAGCATAGAAACATTAAAATGCAGGATTCAGCGAGGGTATCCCTATGAGCCGCCGGAAAGCAGGCATAATTCTTGGGCATGGAGAGGAGAGTGTGGGAGAGAGAAGAACATGCTGCTGCTGAAAAGGACGCAGCAGGGAAAAGCAGGCAGGATTTTACTTGACGTGGAATCGTATGTCAGGACGAAAGCAGACCATATCACAGGACAAGATCAGGAACTGTTTTTCCAGTGGCTGCGGGTGATGAAAGGGTTATATTTTAAGAGTCTTAAGACAGCCCATATGGAAGGGGACGATTTAAGGTTTCAGGATTTTTTTTATCAGAAAATCATGCGGGTATTTTTTTCCTGTTATTTGAGATTGAAAAAGCAGGAAAACAAAGATGAGAGGAAGAAATATCACTGTATTGGAAACAGAGAATTAAGCATGGGAGATCATCCGATCGAATTGGAAGATTATATCAATCTATGCCGATATGCAGATCATTTTCGTGAAGAAATTCTGCAGGAGGAGAAGTTGGAGGAGAAAGAAAAATATGCAATAAAAAGCTGTGTTGAAAATCTCTTAGAATCTCCTTATCTGAAGTATCAAAGGGAAGAGAAAGACGATTTATGGGAAGAAAAATGTGAATTGTGGGATAATGAAGCAGTCAGAAATCATGTTGATTTTATAAAGAAGGCAGTGAAGGAGCAGATCCGCGAAGGAAAAGATCAATCAGCGGAGGAGCTGCTGTATGAATATACAAAAGATTTATTTCAATGGGCATCTAAAAAGACAGATGCTGACGAACAAGAGCAGATAAAAGAAAAGATCAAAAGCTGGATGAAAGCAGGTAATGAGAATCTGCTGTATGGAAGAACGCATGGAAATAAATTTACTGCGCTTGATGAAAATACTTATTTTACAATAAAAAGAATTGAAAATGAGCATATTGTCGATTTTGATAAAATATTGGTTTGTGGATATTTGAAAGATTTGAACAGTGAGATCCGGAAACCAGAATTTTATAAAAATTCGAAGAGAGATTTTGTAAAAGTTGTAATAGCAAGAGAAAACTATTCACTCTATGAGTGGTGGGAGGGAGCAGAGAAGTTTTTATATGGTGAGAAATACTCCGGCCTGAATGAGGAAGGCAAAGAAGTATATGATTTATTGTTAAAGGAGATGATGAACCGTATACTTAAGAAGGAAAGTTCTGTCCTGAAGTGGAATGAGGAATTCAAAGATTCTATGAAACATTCTATGAAACATTCTATAAAAAACATTGGCAAAAATCCTGATAGAGGATTCTCACAGAAAGATTTTTGTAACAGAGATAAGAGCTGCAGAGCGGTTTTTAAATTTTGCGAGGGTGATAAGATCAGGAAGATTTCAGAGGCATTGAAAGATGGCTTTCGAGGAAAAGTCAGTGACGGGCTGAGCGGGCGGCTGCTAAAAGGAGATCTTCAGGAGGAAATTACCCTCGGCGAATTTGTAGAACAAAGAGTATATTTTACAGACTGTCAGACTGGAAATAAATCGCTGTACTGCTGGGCGGATTTTTATACGGATTCTGATAAGAAAAAAATCGTAGTCTTATTTGGAGAAAACTCATTTGGCAGAATGCTTCGAGAGGAGTTTGACTGTAATGAATATTTTGAGAACAAAGTCTGCACAGATATGGACTGTGTGCCTGTGGACAGTCTGACGGGGTGGGTAAGCACCGCTCTTGATGAAAACGAACGGGATGCAGTACATGAACATGTGAAAAAGCTGGCAGAAAAATTAGAGGTGGAATGGGATGGGGAATGGCTGAAAAATCAGCTGGTCAACCGATTTGATATGCCGTATCTTTATGAAGGAAGCAGAAAGTGGATTAGCGCCAGCGGGTATGGAGGAAAGGAATTTCATGATAAGAAATGTCCAATCTGCGGATCAATTTTAATTGCGGAAGGCTCTCTTGTGAGAATTGGCTATATCAAATACCAGCGGAAGAGCAGGTATCTGCCGATGCTGATGTGTGAAAATTGTTATAAGTCATTTCGCTATGCGCAGCAGGTATCTCTTGGGCTGGAGGAAGATGAAGAGTTAGAGTCATTTTTAGATTTAATACATACTGATAAGAAAGAAATTCCGATCGTGTTCCATATGTATGCGAAGGAAACAAAAGAAATGAAAGCGGAGGTAACATTTTTGAACCGCTGGATTTGGTATGTTTTAATAAATAAGGATTGAGAATCAAAACGCCATCTGCCGTCATTCACAATATTCGTTCATTTGGATAAAATGATTTAGAATAAATAAACACCCATAAACGCTAATGAATTAGGAAAACTTTTTCGTCCGCGGGTATCAGAAGGCAGAATACACTGGTACTTTGCATTAACTATAGAGTACGTATCCAGCGAGCATGATATCAGAACGCATCGATTCTGCCAAGAGGGAATATTCTTATGAACAACCACTATATCCCGCAGCTTCTCCTAAAACAGTTCGCTGTTTCAAAGAAAGTAAATATTTATGATTTCCATACGTTATCCTTCTCAGTCAGGAAGCTGAAGAATACATTCGCCTCAAAAGGAATCTTCGATCAGGAACTGGAAAAAGCCTTTGCCGTTAAGCTAGAAGGGCCGTTTGGAAATCTGTTAAACCACAGGCTGCTGACAGGAGATACAATTACGATTAACCGCACAGAAAATCTGCTTATGCGTAAATTCCTGATGATTAACTCCCTGCGTTCTCCACTTTCAGGCATTTCATGGGATGAGATGGTGCAAAGAACGAAGCTTTGGAATCATCCGTCTGTGCAGATGAGGAAGTCATTGATAAGAAATTATCCGGGTACAAAAGAAATTTTTAACAAAATGTCTCATTCAAAAGAAACATATATTCCAGATTTAAAAAAGGCAATGGAGATCGATTCACTGGAAGACATCGCGGATGCAGAAAAAAGGCCGGATGTGTCTGAACAGCTGAGGTTAGCCGCGCGAAATGCAATCGTAACGGTCATTGCTTTTTGGGACAGCAGTGAGTCCGGGCAGGAATTTATATTTCCAAAGCTTCCGGGAATATGTCAGATGGATGATATGGGCATCCTTTATAAGAGTACAGTCATTTATGGTCTCAGGGAGGAAATGGAAAAGCAGGGGCTGGAAGAACATTTAAAGAGGGAGCTTGACAGAATCTTTTATGGGAATTTAATGTATTGTGATAATTTCAGTGTTTATCCGCTGTCTCCTACGAGAGCCATGATCTGCATTGCTCCATATTTCAGAGCTTTTTTCCCAATCATGGACCCGACAGGCACGGTGCAGCTGTATCCGCCCTTTCTTGACAGTGAGCAGTTTGACAGGCATTTTTTTGAACCGATGCGGATGGAATTATTTCGGCCCTGCAGGAATGCTTTTAACCGTTTTTACCAATACCGGGTGATGCAGCTGAAAGCGGAAGAAGTGCAGGGCATTAATGCTATGATTCTGGATATGGAAACAGAAGAATTTGTGTTTCATGATTATAATAAAATCAGGGATTCTTTCTGGTACTACGATAAAAGAGCAATATTTGCAGATAAGAAAAAACATGACTTCAGCTGTCTGGTGTAGTCCGGACGGCTGAAGTCTATTTTTTGCTTCATTGCGGGCTGTTATGACACAGCCGTATGGTCTGTCAGCAGTTCGAACAGGCTGACATGGAGTACCTTGGAGATTTTTAGCAAGGTACTAAGGGATATATTCTCGCACTGCCCGTTTCGGTATCTGTTTACTTGGCGTGGAGATTTGTCGATGGCTTCAGCCAGCTGATTTACGCTGATGTGCTGCTCTCTGCAGAGCCGGCATAGATTATCAGCGATGATATATTGATACATGTAATCACCTCCTTCACCAAGTGCCCAAGGTTCCGAAGGTGTGTATCAACATGTCTTATTATAGCAGAAACGTCATCCGATGTCATTCTGTATTTTAAAAATTGCTTATATAATTGGTATCAGTTTAGATAGAGTGTTACATTTATGGATACCCGGACGCCGGGTGAGGGGAGCAGTTCCATCTTCCTGTGACTTTTTCAGAATGCTAAGAATCCCTAAGCATTCTGTTTTTATTCTGTGGCACCGGACGGTCGCGGCACCTAGTCCGCCCTGACTGAATGTCAGCAGCTAAAGGTGCCGTTGCGGCTTTGCCGCCTGTGTATCGTACAGAATACCAAGGGCTTCTTGCATTCTGGAACGGACGCTGTCAGACCGGGCAGATTCCCTCTCCCTGCGTCCGGCCTGCCAAAATGTAACACTCGATCTGAACAGTTACGCACAGAAAATACAAAAGAAAAATAAGAAAGAAGGTTATTTTGATTATGGATTACAGTACAATTATTAATGACAGTATCGAAAAGGTATATCAGAATGGGATTGCCACTAAAATCATGCAGCATATGGACAGAATCCGCAATGTAAGCGATCTTGGACAGGCAAGAAGATGGATTATGGAACTGCTGCAGAACAGTCAGGATACTGCATACAGCGATCAGGCAGTCAGAGTCAGGGTCATTCTGGATGAAGACAAGCTTCAGTTCCTGCATAATGGCAGGCCGTTTCGTACAAAGGATATTCTCTCCATTGTGAATCAGGTATCATCAAAAGATCCGGATGAAAATACAGTCGGTCAGTTTGGCACGGGATTTATGACGACTTATCAGCTGAGCGAAGTGGTCGAGATACAGTCGGTTTTAAAAGATGAAGGTCTGCCGTACAAGCCTTTTTCAGTGAAGATTGACCGAAGGGGTGAGGATAAGGATGAGATTTTAGCAAATATTTTTCAGACGATGGAAGAGCTGAAAAAAGCGGATGAAGCTGAAGAAATGCGTGATTTTAACAGGGATGATTACCATACAAGATTTATTTATCATCTGGAAGGAGAGAGAAGCCGCCGGATTGCGAAGACGGGAATGGATGATTTAAAAGAAACGATTTTATATGTGCTTTTATTTGTACAAAAAATCGGTAGTGTCGAGCTGGAATACCGAATCGGGCAGATAGATGAAAAAATCTGTTTTCAGCGTGGGGAAGACATTGAGGTCAGTGAGAATCTGCGAAAGCTGGTTATAAAGGAGACAGTGGAAAACAGTGGGGACAGGAAGACGGTTATAAAAGAGACAGTGGAAAACAGTGGGGGCAGGAAGCGGGCAGAGCACAGCGTGATGTATAGTCAGTCAGATGGGCTGACGCTTGCGGCGTGTATGGATGCGGATATGGGTTTTTTGAAGATACCGAAGCTGGTGCCGCGTATTTTTGTGGGATTTCCGCTGATCGGAGCTGAGGATTTTCCGTTTCCAGTTATTTTAAACAGTGAAAAATTCTGTCCGAATGAACCGCGCAGCGGAATTACGCTGGTGGATAATGAGAATTCAAAAGATGCGGTATTGAATAAGCAGCTGATACAGCAGGCAGTGCTGCTGTATCAGCACTTTCTGCATACACTGGTACAGCTTCATTATAAAGGGTTAGAGCATATTGTGTCTGTTCCTCAGTGGAAGGCGGATAAGGAAATATCGGAGATATGGGTCAAAGAGCATCTATATGCGGCGATTTATGATATTGTATCAAAGGAGCCGATGATTCTGACATCGTCTGGATACTGTTGTCTGGAATCGGATGGGATGTATTTGGTGAGCGCGGAGACAGAGGCAGAGAGGGAAGGCGTGAAACAACTGCTGTCTGTACTAAAGGGCTATCTGGTGGTGGCAGGGGAAGACCACTGGCTGGAGGCATTTGCTGGTTTCAAGCAGCATAAAAAGAAAGTGATTCGGCTGAAAGACCTTCTTATGGAAGCACAGACACTGATGCAGGATTTTTTAGAGGAAGAGCAGATGCCGGCGATGGAATGGTGCCGCAGGCTGTATCAGCTTGGAAGGGAAAATTATGAGACGTCAGTCGGAATCAGCGCGGGTGAAACTGCTGTATTTCCAAATCAAAATGCACAGGACTGGAAGCAGAGAAAGCTGTTCAAGATCAATGAACTGTATCGGGCATCGGAACTTTCTGAGATCTTAAAGGATGTCAGTGAAGCACTGGATGAGCTTACTTCGTCAGAGGAGATCATAAGCATTCGAACAAAACTGCTGCATCAGGATTTTATGGACTTGGAAATTGCGCAGATTCAGGAGTATCCTGTCATGGAGCTGTACAATTATATTGCAAGACGGACAAACAGGCAGTTTCGGGTCATCGGCTATTCTGCCAGACAGTCTCTGTGCATGGGTGCGTGGCATAATGCATGGAGCATGATGCTTGCCTGCTGTCCTGATGAAGACCTGTACTGGCTGGCAGAACTGGGCTGGACACAGGAGCTGCCCCAATATCAGCCGTGTGTACTTAAATCAAATGATTTTATGTGGAAAAATACTTATGTCGGAGTGCTGTCGGAGATCATACAAGAGCTTTACAGTCAGGGAAATTTGGAAAACATAAGGAGACATTTTCACAAAATTGGAGCGGAGGAATTTTATGGCTGGTTCAATGGATTAATCAAAAAGTCTTCTGAATATATATTTGGATTTAATTCCATGATTTATCCTGATCAGACCGGACAGCTGCATTTATTGAATGAGCTTTCCATAGACGGCATTGAGCATCAGGAGCTAAAAGAAATCGCGGAGGGGTTTGCGGGGGTGGATAAGGACTGTGATATATGCAGGTTTTTACTGGATAAGGAAATAAAGATCGAGCATATCGGCGTACATGTATGCAGCGATCAGGAGGCTGCCCGCAGAATCAGTTCGGCAGTCACGTCACTTCTGACACAGCAGGACTTGTCGGCGGCTGACATGCTGTATCAGGAGTCCTGCACAAAGCTTCTGGCATGGATTCAGGAGAATTATGACGAGGCGGCGCGCCTGTTTCCGGCATTCTGGAAGGAAGAAGACCAGATGAAGCTTCTGACGGCGAAAGCAGCTGTCGTAATTCAGAAAAAGGCAAACGCGTACGAGGAGCTGCTGACACAGCTGGGGACAGATGATCCAGAGGAAGCTATGGAACAGATCAAGCAGATGCGCAGGCAGATGCATTCCTCACAGCTTTCTGAATCAGGATCTTTTATTTTTGATGATGCGGGCGATGTTTTTTATGATGAAAGCCTGTTGGAGTCTTGTCCTCAGGAGGGCCTTTTAGAGAAGCTGCGTGCGATAGGAAAGGCAGGCGAGCAGTATGTGCTGACGCAGGTTGGGAAATATCTGAACACGCACGGATTTGTGCTCTGCCGGGAGTCAGCGGCGGGTTTTGAGTTTGTCAAGGATGGAGCGGAAGACTGTCTGGCTGATGCAGCCTATCCCGATGCCGAAGGATGCCCTCAGCCGGGCTTTGATATTCGGGTGACAGTAAAAGAGCCGGATGCAGAAAAAATCTATTATTTGGAAGTGAAGACACATACGACATCCAGTATTGTCAAAAATGTGCTCTATATTTCAAATGAGCAGATGGCGCTGGCAGCGAAGAAAAAAGAAATGTATTATATATTAAACGTCCTGTTTGATTATAAGAATATGCAGGGAAAGGGGATAGAGGTTTATCAGGACTCGGTAGGAAGGATTGCGGATGGTACGCTTAGAAATACAGAGAAGAAATATGTGTTTCGGATTTCAGAATCTGTTTAAAATGTTTAAAAGGGCAGAAATGCCCTTTTTTTCTGCAAAAAGCATTGACTCATACGCATAATAGGCGTACAATTATGATTTCGGGGAGGGAACGGAATAAAAAACAAAAGACCTTATTAAGCTGTTAGAAAGCAATGGCTAGAGATTCAAGCGGTACGGTGCTGACCATGATGTTTATACAAAAGGCACAGAGCGTGAGAGTGTTCCAAGGCACAAAGCGATAAAAGAAAACCTGGCAAAGGCAATAATCAAAAAGCGTGGGCTGAAATAAGCCTGTGAGAATCAGGAGGTATTTTATATGAAAAATTCTTATCCGATTATTTTAACGCCTGATAAGGTCGGTTATGTGGTGTACGTTCCTGATTTTGACATAAATACCGAGGGGGACACGCTGACAGAAGCTATTGAAATGGCAAGGGACGCAATAGGGGTTGTTGGAATTGATATGGAAGATGATGGAGAATCCTTACCAGAGCCAACAGTAGTATCTGAGGTAAAGGCCGGTTCGGCGGCAGATATTGTGACACTTGTGGACGTGGACTTTGGAGAGTACCGCAGAAAGAACGATATGAGGGCTGTCAAGAAAAACTGTACCATACCGTCATGGTTGAATTTTGAAGCCGAAAAAGCGGGGGTAAATTTTTCAGCGATATTGACGGCAGCACTCAAGAGCGAGTTGAAAATTCAAAGCCGATAGGTGTAGTGATATGCGTCCGAAAACCTTGCAGATGATTTTAGGATACTAAAATATAGGCGTTATCATGAATCTGTACGTCCATGTGACAGACGATGAAAAGACAAAGGAAGTGCAGAATATTGAGGAGCTGCTTAAAATTGTTTGAAATTGGTGTAATAATTGGTGTAACAAAATATAAAGAAAGGCAGAAATCCTTTATTTTCAAGGCTTTCTGAATAGGTATTATAAATTATGAAACTAGGAATCGTTGGCCTTCCTAATGTAGGAAAGAGCACATTGTTCAATTCATTGACAAAAGCTGGGGCAGAATCAGCAAACTATCCATTCTGCACGATAGACCCGAATGTGGGAATCGTATCGGTGCCGGATGAGCGGATTGACCGGTTGGGAGAGCTTTACCATTCAAAAAAAGTTACCCCGGCAGTGATCGAATTTGTGGATATTGCCGGATTAGTCAAGGGAGCCAGTAAAGGCGAGGGGCTGGGCAATCAGTTTTTGGCAAATATCCGCGAAGTTGATGCGATTGTGCATGTAGTCAGGTGCTTTGAGGATGAAAATATAGTACATGTGGATGGGAGTATTGATCCGTCGAGAGATATTGAAACGATTAATCTGGAACTTATTTTTTCAGATCTGGAGATCTTAGAGCGCAGAGTCTCTAAAATAGCCAAGCAGGCAAAGATGGATAAGACGCTTGCAAAAGAGCTGAAGCTGATTGAAGCCGTAAAAGCCCACTTGGAAGAAGGCAGACTGGCCAAGACTTTTGAATTAAGTGAAGATGAAGACGATGCAGCGTGGTTTAAATCCTATAACCTGCTGACTGCAAAGCCGGTGATTTATGCGGCAAATGTTCAGGAGGATGACCTCTCGGATGACGGGGCTTCGAATGAGCATGTATCAAATGTACGCCGCATGGCAGCGGATGAGGACAGCGAAGTGTTTGTGGTCTGTGCGCAGATCGAGCAGGAAATCGCAGAGCTGGATGACGACGAACGCAGCATGTTTTTAGAAGAGCTTGGGCTGAAAGAGTCCGGCCTGGACAAGCTTATTAAAGCCAGCTACAAGCTGCTTGGACTGATCAGCTTCCTAACTTCCGGCGAAGATGAGACAAGGGCATGGACCATTAAAAAAGGTACGAAAGCACCACAGGCAGCCGGAAAGATTCATACAGATTTTGAGAGGGGATTTATCCGCGCAGAGGTGACCGCTTATGATGATTTGGTTGCAGGCGGCAGTATAGCAGCGGTTCGGGAAAAAGGTCTGGTACGGCTGGAAGGCAAGGATTATGTGGTCAAAGATGGTGATGTAATTGTGTTCCGGTTTAACGTCTGATAAAAAACATAAGCTGCTGCTTGTGCCGTTTGGCGGACTGCTGCATATAATAGAAAAAAGATGAATGTGGCGAATATGCGTCTTTGTGAATTACAGGAAAAAACAGTGATTAATGTAAAGGACTGCAAATGTCTGGGAAATGTAGTAGATATTGATTTTGATGAAAAGGATGGATGTATCCGTGCACTGATTCTTCCAGGGCCGGGTGTCTTTTTCGGTATTTTCTGCCGGGAGTACGAGTTGGTGATCCCGTGGTGCAATGTGAAAAAAATCGGGCCGGAAATCGTTTTAGTTGACATAGATGAGAAAGAAGTGACACATAAATTATAAGCACTGCTGCGAAAGGAGCGGCAGCATGTGCCGAACAAAGAATTGTCAAAACGATCAATAGATTCCTGCCTATGAATAGTTGCCTTTATTAGTAACAGTTCAGATACAATATTACATTTTGGCTGTGCCTAGCATTCTTTCAAAGCCGCTGACAGGCCGGGCAGATTCCCTCTCCCAGCTGTTTATGACAGGCATTGCATGAAATCATCTATACGTAACGGCTGTATTATCAGATCGTGATCTTAGATCATCAGTATACGGTTAAAGGTTCTGACAATGTATTTATCGTGTTCATTTTCAGGTTTCAGCAGCTTCCCGCTCAGAAAACTTTTCAATCTCTCCGGGGCTGATTTCCCGCAGCTCTGCTGCGTAGCAAACGAATACCGAGCAAAGCGAGGTTGGTTTCTTGATACCCCGCAGCTTGCTGCGGGGTCGTTCATCTTCAATTTTAGGCTTATCAAAAACAGCCGAGTATCCATAAATATTACCTCAATCATACAAATTTGTTATTATTCTGAACAAAATTCATTGACAGACATCACATGAAAGGGTAAACTTGTGCCTATAGAGATTGTTTTACCGGGCAGGGTAAAATTCTTGATATTAAATTTTCACAGGGAAAGCTTGTGGCTGTAGAAATTGTTTTACCGAGGGGAGAAGACCAGCATGAAGTGTCCGTTTTGCAGCAGTGATAATACAAGAGTGATCGATTCTAGGCCGGCAGATGATAACAATTCCATACGCCGCCGCAGACTGTGCGATGCATGTCAAAAACGTTTTACTACTTACGAAAAAGTAGAGACAATTCCTTTGATCGTTATTAAAAAGGACAATAACAGAGAGCAGTATGACCGTGCAAAAATAGAAGCCGGAATACTGCGTGCCTGTCATAAGCGTCCGATTTCTGTAAAAGAGATTGATAAGCTGATTGATGAGATTGAGACAGAGATTTTTAATCTGGAGGAAAAGGAGATCCCAAGTACAGTAATCGGCGAGATTGTCATGGATAAGCTCAAGGATTTAGAGGCGGTCGCATATGTGCGTTTTGCATCTGTTTACCGTGAGTTCAAAGATGTTAATACATTTATGGACGAGCTGAAAAAGATTCTGGATAAGTAGATACGCTCCTGCTTTCTGGAAAATTTTCTATTTTGATGCAGTTCACACTAAGCAGCTGAGAGTGTGCAAAATACTGACAGCGGGTTTAAACAGCAGAAATAAAAATCAGACTAGGATGGTATAAATATGCTGCATACTTTTTATCCGGGAGAATATTTGAATTCTGCCTATGAGATTGATTTTGAGAAGCTTTATAAAGAAGGATACCGGGGAGTTATTTTTGATATTGACAATACGCTTGTAAGGCATGGGGCGCCTGCGGATGCACGGGCAAGGAGGCTGTTTGCGCATTTAAAGGAGCTGGGATTTACATGCTGCCTGCTTTCCAATAATAAGGAACCGCGGGTACGGATGTTTAATCAAAAGATTCAGGTGCATTATATCTTTAAGGCGCATAAGCCGCGGACAGCCAGTTATAAGAAGGCTATGCAGATGATGCAGACGGATACTGATAATACGCTGTTTGTGGGTGATCAGATCTTTACGGATATATGGGGAGCAAATCTGGCAGGAATTCGGACAATCCTCGTAAAGCCGATTCATCCAAAAGAGGAGATTCAGATTGTGCTGAAGCGGATTCCTGAAAAATGGGTTTTGTATCATTATAGAAAGCAGTTAAAACGCATGGCAAAAGAAAAGCAGCTGTTGAAGTAGCTATAGTGACTGGAAATGCTGATTCAGAAGCAGTTGAAATGCAGGACATAAGAAAAGAGGAATTAAAGATGAAGATTATCATTGGAAATGATCACACAGCCTCAGAGATGAAAAAAGAAATCATGCAGTATTTAACAGAGCTGGGACATGAAGTAGTTAATTATGGCGTAGATACAACAGAAAGCTGTGACTATCCTAAAATAGGTGCAGAAGTGGGGTATGCTGTCGCAGCTGGAAAAGGTGACTGCGGGATTTTGATTTGTGGTACAGGAGTCGGCATTTCTATTGCGGCAAATAAGGTAAAAGGAATTCGCGCAGCTGTCTGCTCCGATGTGACGACTGCGCGCCTTGTAAAACAGCATAATAATGCGAATATCATTGCCTTTGGTGCGCGTATTGTAGGTATTGAAGCGGCGAAGGATATTGTAAAAGTTTATTTGGATGCAGAATTCCAGGGCGGGAGACACAGCAGAAGAATAGAGATGATACATGAAATTGAGTAACAGTTCAGCCTTTGGCAGAACTGTTACTGAATCCAACCCATTGGAAGTTCGCTTCGCGAAGGGTTGGATTCACGCTTGGCTCAATTTACGCTTTCTTACGTACTTTGCAGTAAATGCAAAGTACTGGGCTGAACTGTTACGAAATTGAGAACGAATAAATAAAAAATAGTTGAAATATAGGAATATTTATTATATGATAGAATGAGTGGGCAAAACCCAGAGAGTTTTTAAGGAGGAAAGATCGAATGATTTCAGCAGGAGATTTTAGAAACGGTATTACAATTGAGTATGAAGGTAATATTTATCAGATTATTGAATTTCAGCATGTAAAACCAGGAAAAGGAGCAGCGTTCGTAAGGACAAAGCTTAAAAACATTAAGAACGGCGGTGTTGTAGAGAAGACGTTCCGTCCAGTAGATAAGTGTCCGCAGGCGCGGATTGACCGCAAGGATATGCAGTACTTATATTCAGATGCGGATTTGTTCTATTTCATGGACGTTGAGACATATGATCAGATTCCGATTGGAAAAGATACGATCGGAGACGCTCTGAAGTTCGTAAAAGAAAATGAGATGGTTAAAATCTGTTCTTACAATGGGGAAGTATTTGCCGTAGAGCCGCCTTTATTTGTAGAACTGGAGATTGCCGAGACTGAGCCTGGCGTAAAGGGCGACACAGCGACAGGCGCTACAAAGCCTGCTACTGTTGAGACGGGCGCTACGGTGTATGTTCCGTTATTTGTCAATCAGGGAGATACGATTAAGATTGATACAAGGACGGGTGAATATCTGTCCAGAGTATAATCGATATTCGGCTTTAGCGGCAGCTTGTAAGCTGCCGCGGTATGAATAGAAAACGATTGGGGTATCGCAGGCGGTACTCCTTTTTCGTTGTACATGATAATTGAAATATATATTTTTATCGAAATTATAAGATAATGGAACATGCTTTTTTTCATAAGATCATAGAAACACGAACTTTTCATCAATAAACATATACTATTGTAAAACAATATATAAGGGGAGGATTGTCATGCTGACAGTTGGTATTAGCAATGAAATCAATAGGACAGTGACGAAGGAGAACACTGCGGCAGCATTAGGCAGCGGGATGCTGGAGGTGTTTGCGACACCGGCAATGGTCGCACTTATGGAAGAAACCTGCTTAAAAAGTGTGCAGCCGGAGCTGGAGGAAGGATCAGGCACAGTAGGCACAGGAATGAGCGTCCACCACCTATCTGCAACTCCGGTAGGAATGAATGTGCGCTGTATCAGCAAATTAGTAGAGGTTGATGGGCGCAAGCTTGTATTTGATGTTCAGGCATTTGATGAAGCAGGACTGATCGGTCAGGGGATGCATGAACGATTTATTATTGATAATGAGAAGTTTATGACAAAGGCAGCAGGGAAGCTGGATAAATAAATCCAGACCTTCACCAAAGGCAAACTTTTACAAGGCTGAATACTGATACAGTTTGCAGCTGTTCTGCTTTTGGGATGACTGCAAACTGCATCCTTTGCTGTTCAAATGGCTGAATCAGCGTAAGTAAATTGATGGTACAGTGATTATTATGAGGGACTGTCGTATTAAGAATAATGTATACAATATAAAGTAGTGTCAGCAAAAACAATCTACATATTGTATAGCTTACCCTTAATGCGTCAGTCCCTTTTTATATACTTAGGAGCAAATCAAAGAGCTTGCGATTATATGAGCATCGATACTGGACACTGAATGGAAAGATTTATGCAACCGTTCAGTCCATTACAGTGAAGCCAAAGGCTGAACTGTAACAGATTTTTGCTCATGAGTATAAATTTATAGATGAAGCGGGAGAGGGAGCGCATAATGGCAGATAAAAAAATATTGATTATCGAGGACGACATCGATTTGCGAGAGGGCCTGCATTTTTCATTTGCAAGTGATGGTTATGATGTGTATGATGCGGGCTCTAAAAGGGATGGAATGCGGGAAATCAAAAAAGGTATTTATGACTTCGTGCTGTTAGACTGCAACCTTCCAGATGGGACAGGATTCGATTTGTGCAGAGAGGTACGTGATTTCAGTAGGATTCCAATTATTATGCTCACAGCGCGTGATACAGAAATGGATGAAATCAAGGCATTGGAGCTGGGTGTGAATGATTATTTATCAAAGCCTTTTTCGCTGGGTGTGCTGAAGGCCAGAATGAAACGGATTATGAGTGCAAAGACAGAAAAGACAAATCTAAGTTCGGGAAATATTTCCGTGGATCAGAGTAACTTCAAGGTTTATAAAAACGGGGAAGAAGTCATATTAAGCAGATTAGAGTATCGTCTGTTGGTGTATCTAATAGAAAATAAAAACCATGTGTTATCAAAAGAGCAGATTTTAAGCCGGATTTGGGACAGTGACGGGAAGTATGTAGATCAGAATACTGTCTCAGTCAATATCAGCAGGTTAAGGACAAAAATAGAAGATGCTTCTGATTCAAAGCATATAAGGACAATTCATGGCGTTGGATATATCTGGAAGGATTAAGAAATGACAGTCAGTTTTATACTTGCAGCATTATTAGCCGCTGCTGTGGGATATGCGATTTATAAAAATAGGAAGATGTATCGATTGATTGACAGTCTGCTGGACTGCGTACTTAGTCAGGAAAAGATCTCTTTTTCTGATATCAAGGAAGGCGAGCTGTCGGCTGTTGTCCATAAAATCAAGCGGATACAGGAAGTGCTGGGAAGGCAGGCTGAGAGGGCAGAGGAGGAAAAAGAGCAGGTAAAAAGCCTTGTATCAAATATGTCCCATCAGTTAAAAACACCTCTGGCAAACCTTTCTGTCTATACTGACATTCTATGCAGCCATGAATTAGATGCTCAGAAAAAGGGAGAAACGGCTGAAAAGATAAAAAAGCAGGTTGAAAAATTAGACTGGATGATAAGTTCGCTGACTAAGATGATGAGGTTGGAACAGGGTGTGATTGTGTTTGAGGCAGAGAAGTTGTCGATTAGAAAAACGATACTGGATGCGGTTGATATGGTATATGAAAAAATAGAGAAGAAAGAAATCACGCTTATTTCAGAACCATACGATGATATTGTGCTGCTTCATAATAGGAGGTGGACGGCAGAGGTATTTGTAAATATTCTGGAGAATGCGGTCAAGTATACGGAGCAGGGAGGCACGATTCGAATCAGGGTATACCCATATGAAATGTGTACGGAGATTCAGTTTATTGATAACGGCTGCGGGATTCATGAAGAGGAGATGACAGAGATCTTTCAGCGGTTTTACAGAAGCCGAGAAGTCAGCCATATAGAAGGATCCGGCATTGGGCTGTATTTGTCGAACCTGATTCTGGAGAAGGAAAAAGGGTATCTGATTGTGAGGTCTGTATATGGGGAAGGAAGCTGCTTTTCTGTGTTCCTGCGTAATGGCTGAACAGAATATGCAGTTCTTACAAAACTGTAAGAATAACTGCTCTCGTTGTAAAGAAAATGTAAGGAGCTGTATATATACTGTATTACAGCTCAGCATGGAGCGTGTTTGAAAAATCATTCCGGCGATCTGCACTCCCTGCTTTGTGCCCACAGGGGATGATACGGAGAATTCATCCCCAATTTGGAGGCACTGCCCGCTATATCATGCCCTGCGGGTACGAAGTGTGAAGTACATCATGCCCTGCAGATGAAAATTGTGAAGCATACCATGGCCAGTGGGTACATCTCACGGAAAGCATTTTCAAACACGCTTTAGACCGGTACTTTGCATTAGCCCGAAGGCTGAACTGTAATGATATTGTTGGTATCAGCATAGCAGGGTTAAGGAGCTGTGAAGATAGTGCTTGAAATGTATATTTTGTATCAACGGTAAGGAGTGGTTATTCATGAAAAAGATTTTAGAGCTATGTCACGTAGAAAAGATCTATGGGGAAAAGGAGAATCAGGTAAAAGCGCTGAAGGATCTTAGTATACAGGCGGGAGAGGGAGAATTTATTGCCATAGTCGGCACGTCAGGTTCTGGAAAATCTACGCTTCTCAATCTTGTAGGAGGGCTGGATGTACCGACAAAGGGCCAGATTTTTATAAAAGGAAGGGATATCAGCACACTTTCCAGAAAGGAACTGACGATATTCAGGCGGAGAAATATCGGATTTGTGTTCCAGGATTACAGTCTGATGCCGGTATTAAATGCATATGACAATGTAGCGCTTCCGGTAACGTTTGACAAAGGAAATCAGATCAACCGCAGGTATATTGAAGAACTGCTGAAGGAACTGGGAATCTGGGAGAAGCGGAAAAAGTATCCGCATGAGCTGTCAGGCGGACAGCAGCAGAGAGTTGCGATTGCAAGAGCTCTGGTAAATAAACCTGCGATTCTGCTCGCGGATGAGCCGACCGGCAATCTTGATTCCAGTACAACGATTGAAGTCATCGGACTGTTGAAAGCAAGCAGCCGGAAATATAATCAGACGATACTGATGGTTACACATAATGAAGCCATTGCGCAGATCTGTGACAGAATTATCCATATCGAAGACGGTATGGTGACGTCGGGAGTTCATACTTTTCGAAGTAAAAGCGATGAGGGTATGGCGGTGGATGGAAGCTATAGGCATCCGGGAAAAGGCGAAGACTGGAGGGGGCAGGATATGGCGCATCGCGCAAAAGATGGAAGCCGTAAGCATCCGGGAAAAGGTGGTGACGGCATATGTTAAAACTGGCGTATCTGTATATGAAATTTTATAAAAATCAGACTCTGGCAATCTTAGCGAGTATCATTTTAACCGCTGCATTGTTATCCGGTGTCAGTTCGCTGATGTACAGCAGCCAGAGGAACAGTCTGGAAAATAATAAGATGGTATATGGAACCTGGCATTATTGTGTTGATGCGGGAATCTGTGATGATAAAAATGAGAATATTGGTGCAAAAGGACTGAGTGCAGCCAGGGAAGAACTAGCGGGAGTAAGCAGCGGGGATTTAAATGCAGATGAAATAAGGGCAGTCAATAAAGATCGAGAATACAGCAGCGGAAATTATACTGTGGATAGAATGGGTATGGCAGCAAAAGCTCTGGAGGAGTTATGCGGCAGTAATCCAGATGCAGATTCTGGGCTTGAGCAGTGCGGAAAAATGGAAATCAGAGATATAGTAACGAACCCATATCGCATTTATTTTGTAAATACAGATGAATCTTATCGACAGATGGCGCATCGAGAAGTTGCAGAGGGGAAATACCCGGAAGGTGAGGATGAGATTGCCGCTGATTACTATACGCTGGGAAACCTGGGTTTTTCAGGGAAAATCGGGGATGTGCTGAGTCTGGAGGGAAAGGATTACATTTTAACCGGAATTATAAGAAGTGCATGGGCATCCGATTCAGATGAAATGGAGATTTTTGTTGGAGAAGATTTTGCGGGGCTAAAAAGCAGGGAGCTTTTCTGCCTGAGGTTTGATGAGAGAAAAAAGCTGTATAAACAGCTGGATGCTTTTTTGGATAAATATCAGATTCCTAGTGAAGCGGTTCGGGCAAATGACGAAGTAACTGCATATTTATGCGGTGAGAAACCGGACAGCATTTATGATATTATCAAATTTGCATTGACAGATGAAAAGGGTAATTTTACTTATGTTGTTTTAAAACTGCAGAGTGAATATAATCTGGCTCTGAATGGGATGATTTTACTGCTTGGTGTCTTTAGCCTGTTTATCATATACAGCATCTTTCGTATATCGGTTTCCAAGCGAAGGGCGGAGTATGGAATCATGCAGACGCTTGGAATCGGCGATGCGAAGATCGGTGGTACGTTAATTTTAGAATTATGGATTTTATTTTTGACTGGCTATCCGCTGGGATGTCTGCTAGGTACGGGTATGCTAAAAATGCTTTATCATCGGTTCGAGGGTGTCTTTTCAGTGAAGACAGCCGGGATTGCAGATGTGGGAGTGAGATTATCTAAGACAGAACAGTTTTATTTACAAGATGGGATATTGGGCAGCGCGTTTTATGTATGTTGGGACGCAGTTTTTATCGGCTTTCTGCTTCTGATCGCTGCACTGGCGGCTGTCGGTTTTTGTACCGTGTATTCTATGCGCAGGCAGTCTCTGCGTCAGGTTATGAGCGGCGATGTCTCGTTTATAAAAAGCAGGAAGATTTACAGTTTAAGAAATATAAGTCTTGTAAATGTCGTAGTAAGGAAATTTATGTTTTCCAATAAAAAGAAGGTCATTGGAATCTTATTATCATTATCGATCGGAGGATGTATTTTTCTATGCACCACATATATGGTGGAAAATTTAAAGATACATGCGGAAATGTCTATGAAGTCAGATGACGGACTGGGGTCGGAATATAGAGTTTCGCTTAAGTCGGCTGTGTTATCGGATACAATTCCTAAAGAAGCGGTGGATGAGTTAAAAAAGATATCCGGTCTGTATGACGTATATGCATCGAAGTATGTGTTAGGAGAGCTTACGATTCGAGAGAATGAGCTGGAATGGGATGAATATTTCAAGGAACAAAATCAAAACAGTTATTTTCAGCAGCATTTTGGAGGTATCTGTGTAAAAAAGGATAACGGGACATACGGAATCAAATATGATGTTTATGGATATGACGATGGAATGCTTGGGGAACTTCAAGATTTTGTCATAGAAGGCGAGATTCACCCTGATGATCTAAAAAAAGGAAACAAGATCATAGCGGCTGCCAATGTAGATGGACAGGGAAATTATAATTTTTATGGAAAGCATCCGGGGGATAAGGTGGTCTTGAGAGTTCCAAAAGAGCTGGATTGTACATCGGGCGTACTGAAATTTCAAAGCTCTAAGAAGCATTATAGAGAAATGGAGTTTGAAATTGCAGCCATTGTGAGCCGTGCGTTAGCCAAAGAAGACAGCTATCTGAATGTGGAAGGATGGGAGGATATGCAGAGCGTGATTATGACGAATCAGCAGATGAGCGATCTGCTTGGGATTGATGATTACTGTTTTGTGAATGCTTCGCTGACAGCAGGAGTCGATTCTGCCGAGATAAGCAGCCAGATTCTGCAGAAGATTCAGGATGTGCCGAAAGCGGTTCTAAGGGATTATACGATGGCGATTGAGATGCGGAAGAATGATCTTGGACAGCAGCAACTGTTTTTTTCAGGAATTGCGATTGTTTTGCTGGTCATTAGTCTGTTTCATATAATGAATAGTATGAACTATTCGATTCTTTCATGCAGGAGGGAATACGGGATCCTGCGGGCAATGGGAATTACAGATTCTGGATTTTATAAGATGATTTTAAGGACGGGCATCTTGTATGGGCTGTTGGCGGACCTGCTGGTATTTCTTGTGTATCATATCGTTTTTCGGAAAATAATGGATTATTATATGGCACATGTCGTGCAGTTCCTGCACATTTCAGCGGGGGTTCCGAACGCGGTTATGGCAGCGGTTATGGTGCTGAATCTGTTGATTGCATCTGCAGCAGTCATGCTTCCGGCAAATAAGATAGCAAAGCAGAATATTATAGATGCAATTAAAAAATAGGAAAATTTGTGTACATTGAAGTGCAATAAAAGAAAATAAAATAGGATATTATTATATATTCAGAAATGCAAAACGAAAGAACCATTATGCAGCGGATTTTTGATGTACACCATCGTGAAAAATATCCTGCGTAATTATGCCAATATCATGCAGGCGGCAAGTTAGTATAATATGGATTAAATAAGAATGGCTTTTGTTGGCCTGAATCTCCGGGAGTGCATGACAAAAATCCGGGGTGTATGCCTAATACACCTCCGGTTTTTGCTATGCATTTCCGAAAATTTATTCACAGTCAAACGTATGCTTATTTAAAGTAGGTTATTCTAGTTTATTTTTAATTTTGCAAGCAGATCTCCAAGAGAGGTTGTGGCAGATTCACTGGATGAATATTCTTCTGCCTGTGCGGACTCTTCTGTATCGGCAGCAGAGGCTTCTTCTTCTAAAGCACGTATGCTCAGGGAGATACGGTTGTCGTTTGTATTGCGGATCTTAGCACGTACTTTTTGTCCGACTTTGAGTACTTCTGAAGGCTTACGGATTCTGCGTTCGCAGATCTGGGATACATGAACCAGACCGGTCAGGCCATCTCCGATATTGACAAATGCACCATAATTTGTCAGGCTTTCTACAGTACCTTCCACGACAGATCCAGGTACAAGCATCGCGATGCGGTGCCGGCGGGCTTCTTCTTCACGTTCTCTTAAAATTACCTTTGCAGACATGACCAGCTTTTCTTTTTCTGCGTCTACGGTAATGACACGTACCTCCAGATCTTTCCCAATAAAGGCAGAGGTGTCTTCTACATAGTCAAGACTCAGCTGAGAGGCTGGTATAAATCCGCGCAGTCCCTCGGCATAAGCGATCACACCAGCATTTACAGCTTCTTTTACGCGGACGTTAAGAATAGTTTCGTTGTCCATTGCTTCTTTCAGCCTGTCCCATCCAAGCATCTGGTTAGCTTCCTTTTTGGACAAGAGAATGTTTCCGCTGCCATCGTCCAGACGGAGAATGGTTGCCTCAATCTCATCACCAGGGTGCAGTGCTTCCAGAATGGAGTAATCTGGGTCATCACTTAAGTCTTCTGCTTTGATAATGCCGGGTGCATAGTATTTTAAATCCAGTGTTGCTTCTTCTTCGGATACTGCGATGACAGTGGCGGTTATGATGTCTCCTTCGTTCAGTCTGCGGAAGGAGGCTTCCAGCTCTTCTTTGTAGTCATCCATAGTTTCCATTCGTTCTTCCATTGTTTGATCTTCCTTTCTTTTATGCTGCGCTAGAGCGTGTTTGAAAAATCATTCCCGCGATCTCCGCAAGGGACGCCTTCGGTGTGCACTCCTCGCTTTGCGGATAATTTATCCCAAATTTAATCAATGCAGCCTGCTGCGACTCATAAATTTGGGATAAATTCTCCACAAAGCGTGAAGTATATCATGCCCTGTGGGTACATCTCACGGAAAGCATTTTTCAAACACGCTCTAGTATTGTAGCATTATGTTTGGAATTTGGCAAATATCAGATAATATAAATTTTAACTTTACAGGTACAGCGAAGTGTGGTATGGTAAAAAATAATGTATTTTATAATTAACGGAGAGTTCTGTGAGCTTTACAGAAGAAAAATAAAAAATATTAAATATATATTTAAAATATTGCAAAGCTAACGAAAATATTTCACGGATCAGGGATGTTTTTTGGTATATTTCCGGATGTAGATCACGGATTTGCGAAAACGCAGATACCTATAAAAAATATGTATGAAACATATCCCGCTTCTAGATCGCAGGCAAAAAGATTATACAGCACTTCGAAAAATTTCGGGAGATTGAATTGGATTCTGACAAAATGATTCATCATGTGAAAAATACTGTGTAGAAAAAGGGGTCTTATATGGATAAGATGAAGATCTTAATAAAATCAATTTATGCGGGCGTTATGATTGCGGTCGGCGGCACTGTGTATTTGTCCGTAGAGAATAAGCTGGCGGGTTCTTTGTTGTTTTCCTTCGGACTGCTGACCATCGTAAC
The DNA here is from genome assembly GCA_947385875.1 of uncultured Eubacterium sp. GTDB lineage: Bacteria > Bacillota > Clostridia > Lachnospirales > Lachnospiraceae > Eubacterium_J. Next base: position 27,657 of record CANDMV010000036.1, read on the forward strand.
TCAGGGATTCTGTTTATATACGGGGAAAATTGGATTTGTCAGGCAGATTCGTGATCTGCCGGATATGGTGATTATTATTGCCGGGAACTATATCGGAACTTTTCTGACTGCGCTTGCTGTAACAGGGGCGGGCCTTCCGGTCAGCAGTCTGGAGCTGGCGGATAAAAAGCTGGATTATCATCCGGGCAGTATTCTTCTTCTGTCAATGCTCTGCGGCGTTATGATGTATCTGGCGATAGACAATTATAACAAATCCAAAAATATTGTGTTTATTATAGCGCCTGTCATGATTTTTATTTTATCTGGTTTTGAGCATTCTATCGCGGACATGTTTTATTTTAATCTGGCGGGGGTACATAGTTTAAAATCTTATGGCTATCTGATTATCATGCTGGTCGGCAATGGGATTGGTGCGAAGCTGTTTGATCTTAAGCCGGAATAGCAGGGCCTGGTAAAATAGAAAATCTGCATAAGAGGTACATATTTTGTGAAAATTTCGGCTGAAGCTGCAGCGGGAGGGGAATTATGATAGAATTAAAAGGTAAATATAACGATGCAAAGATTTTTACGGATATGGTGGACGAGTCCTCTCTTTCACAGATTCAGCTTCTGCTTAATCAGGAGTTTGTATCAGGCAGTAAAATAAGGCTGATGCCGGATGTCCATGCCGGGGCCGGATGTACCATCGGAACTACAATGACGATTGCGGATAAAATAGTTCCGAATCTGGTAGGAGTAGATATAGGCTGCGGCATGAATACAATTCTGATTAAAGAAAAGCATATAGAACTGCAGAAGCTGGATAAATTAATCTATGAAAAAATTCCATCAGGATTTCATATAAGAGAAAAAACGCATAGATATTTTGAAGAGCTGAATCTGGAGGAGTTATATTGTTATAAGCAGATCAACCCGATCCGGGCAGAAAAAAGTCTTGGGACTCTGGGCGGCGGCAATCATTTTATTGAAGCTGATAAGGATGAGGAAGGAAATATATATATTGTAGTGCATTCAGGCAGCCGTCATTTAGGACTGGAGGTTGCAGAATATTATCAGGAAGAAGGGTATAAAGCATTAAACGGTTCTGCAAAAAAAGACCTTGATGCTCTGATTGCAGACTTAAAGGCACAGGGCAGACAGCGTGAGATTCAAAAAAGTATCGAGGAGCTAAAGAATACGATAAGGACGGATATTCCTAAGCAGCTGGCATATGTATCAGGAGATTTGTTTGAGCAGTATATACACGATATGAAAATAATACAAAATTATGCACAGCAAAACAGGCGGGCTATGATGGATGAGATCATCAAAGGCATGAAGCTTCATGTCGTGGAACAGTTTACAACGATTCATAATTATATTGATACAGACGCGATGATTTTAAGAAAGGGAGCTGTATCAGCCAGATCAGGTGAGAAGCTGCTGATTCCAATCAATATGAGGGACGGCTCATTAATCTGTATCGGAAAGGGTAATGAGGACTGGAACCAGTCGGCGCCGCATGGGGCGGGGCGGCTGATGAGCCGGTCAGCAGCGAAAGAGACGTTTACAGTATCTGAATTTAAAAAGCAGATGAAAGGTATTTACACCACATCTGTGAATCAGGATACGCTGGATGAGTGTCCGATGGCGTATAAGGGTATGGATGATATTATCAATAACATTGGCGATACAGCTACAATAGAGAAAATTATAAAACCTATATATAATTTTAAAGCAGGATCTGATTCGTAGAATGACTTCTGGAAGCGGATGGAAGCTGTTCAGCTGATTAATGAAGTGTATGGAATAATAAGGCAGCGGTGCTGGATAATTAGGGAGATTGTCAGGTGTATTTGACAATGAAATGTCTGGAACGAATATAAGACAGGCTATAAAAGATATGAATGATAAAAATTATAATTAGTTTTTATTTAACAAGAAGAACAAAAGTATAACATTATGAAGTGAAAGAACATAAGAGGAGAAGCAGATGACAGGGAAAAAAACTGCTAGAAGATTAGTAAAATATGTCCCGGATTATGTGGTTTTTGATCTGGAGACAACAGGAATTAGCTATGTTAAGGATCGTATTATAGAGATTTCAGCGGTAAAAGCGGCAGACGGCAGAGTTACAGATACATTTTCTACGCTTGTCAACCCGCAGCGGCCGATTCCTTATGGCGCTACACAGGTGAATGGGATTACAGATGAGATGGTAAAGGACGCTCCAGTAATTCAGGAGGTATTGGCGGATTTTCTGGATTTTGTCAAGGATGATGTACTGGTGGGGCATAATATCCATTCTTTTGATTTAAAATTTATTGAAAGAGATGCGCAGGAGCTGTTTGGCAGAGAGATTACGAATGATTACATAGATACGCTGTACATGGCCAGAAGCTGTCTGCCGCAGTTAAGCCATCACAAGCTGACAGACCTTGCGGCGTATTTTCATATCAGTACTGACGGAGCACACAGGGCGCTTAATGACTGTATGATGAATCAGCAGTGCTATGAGCAGATGGCCCAGATTCAAATAGGGCTGCCATTAGAGATCTGCCCGAAATGCGGCGGAGAGATGAAAAAACGAAGCGGCAGGTTTGGGGAGTTTTTTGGATGCAGCAATTATCCAAAATGCAGGTATACGAAAAATGCATAAAAAATATTGACATCTTAGGTCTTAGGCTATATAATCGATAAAAGGAAAGCCAGAGATGGCTGTCCGTTAATGCAGACTGACGAACAGAAAAATTTACCAGTAACGCTGACTTGTAAGCGTTAATACCTGAAGCTATATGGAAAATTTTATTGCTCGTGAGTATCATAAGGGATAGTAAAGGTTTCGACAGGGGTCTTAAAGCTGGAGAAGCGAGCCGCAGGAGATGCGTTAACTCTCAAAAATAAAATTAAACGCTAACGATAATTTAGCATACGCTGCCTAGTTGCAGCTGTCTGATCTAATGCACCTACACATTAGAACCCAGGCATCGACGATGTAGGAAACGATGCACATTAAGCTTTGCGTGTGCAGGCGTATGATGAAGCTACTAAAGCGGTAACCGTGTCTGTGCGGGTGCCGTGGAGGGAATGTCAAAACACTGACTACGCTCGTAGAAGTACGGTGGAGGGGTCTTTGGACACGGGTTCGATTCCCGTCTATTCCATTTAGTGAAAAGCGTTAGATTTTTCAAATAAAGCCAGAAAATTGTCAGGCAGTATTTTCTGGCTTGTGTACTCTTCATCATGAGATGGTACTGAAGGGCTCTGTCCATCATATATTATCTTTCTTTCATCAGATAAATCTGTCTCATGTATAAATTGAGGAAGAAAATCAGTATTTAAAACATCAACATTTTTTCCAAGGGTTCTTTCTAATTCCTGAATAAATCCAATCCGTTCCAGTCCTTTGCACTTATTACCATAGGAGACTCATCTGATCCTGCTATTACAGACAGTCATTCCACGAATATTCTATCTGTAACAGCTGTATTTAGCCAACGATTTCTGTCCAGCGTTTCACAGTATAACGGCTGTATCCAGTCAGCAATTTCAGCATGTTGTTTCACAGAAAGTAACGATACGTACTTTGCAGTTCATGCAAAGTACTGGGCTGAATTGTTACAAATCTATTTATATTCAGAGTACAAAAATAGAATATATATAATAAAAAATGATTGTCTATACCAAGAAAAGATGCTAAAATACTGACATAATTTTCCTATGAAAGGAGAAGGCACCCAGACAACAAAATTGGATGAACCAAAGAAAGGAGCTAATTATGGTAAAAAGAGTAGTAGCGGCACTGCTGGCTGGATGTCTTGCATTCTGCCCCGGTGCAGACTTTCTGATGCCAGTATATGGGGCGGCAGAAGCTGCACAGACGCAGGCGCCAAAAAGCGTATTGGAGGTAGAGGTCGTTTCTGCCCAGACATTTCCATTTGAAGGAAAGGTGTCTGTAGAAGTAAGCGGTAAAAGCAGCGGGAATCAGAAGCTGGAACTGGATTTAAAAGATAAGATTTCTTCTACTGCTCGCTTTCAAGTGGCAGAAGGAGAATATACAGTTGCTGTTTCAGCGGAAAAGTTTGCAGCATATCAGCAGACCGTTGATGTTCAGGCAGGGTGGACACATAAAATCATGGTGTGTTCGGATGACATCGAAGCAGGGAATAGTGCAGGCCCAGGGTGGATTCGGATTGGTGATTTGAATGGAGACGGCAGAGTGGATCAGACGGATTCACAGATGTTGGTATCTGCGCTGCACAGCGGCCGGACAGATGCAGTATATGATCTGAATCATGATGGAAAAGTGGATCTTGCGGATTTGAAGCACCTTGTAAACAGCCTGAATGGAATGCAGGAGTCTTCTGTTGAAAAACAATGGATTCTGGACGCTCAAAATATTCAGATGTCACCCGGAACGAGAGCTGAAGGCAACCTGAATGAACTGTTTCAGGAAGAAGGCACGGTGAAGCTGAGTACCGAGAATGGTGAGCCGATCTCAGCGGTTAATCCGGTGGAAGCTGTATTTACGCTAGATCAGGATGGCTCACAGGGAGTGAAGCTGGGCGGAATGGCGGTTTGCGCCCCGGCTGGAGTCGATAAGGCAGATAATAATAAAGATAACAATGAGAGCGGAAGTGTATCCAGCCAGATTGCAAACGGAGAAATCGTGCTGCAATATATGGATGGAAATAAGGAAGTTATAC
>CANDMV010000037.1 GCA_947385875.1 uncultured Eubacterium sp.
TACCAGTTGTCGCCGTACTCAATCCGGGTCGGCTTCCACTTGCCCCGCACGAATGCAGTGAATGCCGGAAGCCTGGACTGCTCATGGATGGAGCATTTTAAGAAAAACCGAAACGTGGATATGCTGGACAGGGAGCTTGCAGTAACGCTGCTCGACCGCGTTGAGGTTTTTTGATGACAAGCGGATTGAGGTGTCTTTCAATTTTAATGATGAACTGCAGCAGCTTCGGGAATATCTGGAAAAATCTGCAGGACAGGAGCAGGATGTCCATGCTGAGGCAGTGTGAAAGGAGCAGGGGAAATGGCGAGGACAGCAAGAAAAAAATACGGGAAACAAAACAGGAAGAATAGCAGGAGATTTTCCTTGTAGGCATCTATCACAGGCTTTCCAGCGAGGATGAGCGCGGCTTTGAACAGAACTCCATCGGAAACCAGAAGAAAATCTGCATGGACTATCTGGAGCGTGAGGAACATGTAAAAGTAGTGGACTGCTACGTGGATAACGGGGCGACCGGGACAAATTTCCACAGGCCGGGGTTTGAGCGGATGATTCACGATCTGCGCAAAAGGCGCATCAACTGTATTATTGTAAAAGATTTAAGCCGGTTTGGACGGAACTATCTGGAAACAAGCGAATATCTGGAAAAAATCTTTCCGGCAAGCGGGATAAGGTTCATTGCGGTCAATAACAATTATGACAGCTATAAGAACAAAGGGGAAAAAGAAGGGATTGCCGTTCCATTTTCAAATATTGTGAATGAGATGTATGCCAGGGACATTTCCGGGAAAATTCAGTCATCCATCCATACACTCATGGCAAAAGGCGAATATCTGCCGTCTGCGAGCAGCATTCCGTATGGATATATAAGGGATGCGGGCAGGAACACTTATGCGGTGGATGCCGAGACAGAAGGGATCGTGCGCATGATCTTTGAAAAGAGGCTTGCAGGCGTTTCTGGATTTGCCATATCCGGCGAACTGAACAGCCAGGGAATCCCCAGCCCGGGGCGGCTGCGTTTCCTGCGGGGAATGAACCATGACAAAAGGAATGAAGCTTCTGTGTGGTCACATAAGACGGTTAATTTCATATTATCCAATGAAGCGTATACTGGATGCCGGATTTATGGGAAAGTAAAGAAGGAGGGCGGGCGTAAAATCAGGCAGAAAAAAGAAAACTGGCAGTATGTCCATGATGCCCACCCTGCCATAATCAGCGGGGAGACTTTCTGCAGGGTGCAGGAGCTGATGGAAAAAGAGCAGGAGATACGGAGCAGATACCATCAGCGCAGCACTGCAGATGATTTCCAGTATCAGATTCTGAAAGACAAGGTATTCTGTGGAGACTGCGGCTCAGCCATGGGGGGCCCTGAAACACCTGCAGCGCGTTACAAGCAGCCTGCCGCCCGAAATGTTTTATCAGTGCAATTATTACACGAGGTCTGGAAAGGTTTTATGCTCAAACCATTATATTGCACAGAAAACACTGCTGGAAAAGATTGAACATGCAGTCAGTCTGCAGATACAGTCTGCATTGGATATGGAGATGTTTTTAAAGGGAGTGAGGGTAAGGGATTCTGCCGGCGGGTTTGTAAACAAGGCTGTAAAGGGCATCCGACAGAGGCAGGCGGCACATGCCGCAAAACTGGAGCAGCTTCTAATGGATTATAATGAAGGGGTCATAGATAAAGGCGAATATGCTTATATAAAAAACAGGTATGACACGGCTGCACAGCAGTTAGAAGCGGAGCTTGAGGAGGCAGAAGCGGAACAGGCACAGATGGACAGCGCTGTTTCCATGGCAGAGCAGTGGATAGAGAAGATAAAGGATTACATGGAAAAGGGAAAGCTTGACAGGGAACTGGTGGAGCGTCCGGGATTTCAGAAGCTTCTGAAAATGGTCAGGGCAGGTGCAGCCAGGGTGATCCTGGTTAAAGACCTTTCAAGGCTTGGAAGAAACTATCTGGAAGTCGGGTATTATCTGGAATATATATTTCCATATTACAACGTAAGGATTATTGCGGTCAATGACAGTTATGATTCAAAATCGTCCGGGGAGTCCACCATAGGGCTTGAGGTTGCAATACGCAATCTGATGAATGACTGTTACAGCAGGGATATTTCAAAAAAGATTTCCAGTTCCGTACATTTAAAAAAGACAGGAGGGGAATATGTCTATGGAACAGCCCCGTTTGGCTATAAAAAGGGGGAAAGAAAAAATACGATTGTGGTGGATGAAAGAAAAGTCATTACACCATCGAAGCATCTTTCACCCCTGCGCCCGAATTATAAAATATATGAACATTGGTCTTATGAATCTGTACGCAATATACTTATCAACCGCATTTATACGGGGGATACGGAAATTCATAAGTCACACGTCGTAAAAATCGGCAGCGACAGGGTAAAACAGATACCGGAAAAAGAAAGGGCGGTTGTAGAGAATACGCATGAACCGATTGTCAGCAGGGAGCTGTATGAAAAGGCGCGTTCAGTCATAAAAAGCAATGTAAAAAGCCCAGGGAAAAAATCAAACAGCATACTGACAGGAATGCTGTTCTGTGGATGCTGCGGGGAAGGCTTGTGAAAGGGAAGGAGTCGAACGGGCATTTTTATTGCGTTAATGCCAGGTATAGGCCGGACAGCGGATGCAGGTCAATCAGGCCGGAAGAAAGCCGGATAAAAGAGATCATCCTAAAAGCGGCTGTCATGCAGATGGAGTTGCTCCATGAAAAAGAGAAAAAGTACGAAAAAATCATGGATAAGGAAAAGAGTGAAATCCTGCAGATGCAGAGGGAGAAGGGAAAAATTTCAAATAAGCGAAAAAAACTTATGGATGAAAAACTCCGGCTGTATGAACAGTATGCGGATGGAAAACTGGATAAAGAGAAGTATCTGGCAGGAAAACAGAATATTGCATCTAAGGATGAAGAACTTGCGGAACAGGAGAAGGGACTGGCTGAAAAGATAAAGAAACTGCAGGACAGCGGGTATGAGAGAAAAGAGGCAGAGCGGGAGCTGCCGGCGGTGGCTGAATCAGATCTGGAAAAAGGGCTTACGCGGGAGCTGCTCAGGTGCATGGTGCAGAAAGCAGTATTTAAAACAGATGGGGAAGTAGAAATATATTGGAACTTTATGGATGAAGTGAATGGCTGAGAGGGGACTGCATTTTTCATAACATGGAAAGGCGGCGGATTAAATATCGCTCCGAATCGTTACTATGAGCGGTCCTCAGGACATGAATAGTAACGAAGTTTATGGCAGATTCGGGAACGGCAGTAGATAAATTTGAAACAGAGGTAATTTTGTGATATGATAATTAGAAAGAAAGGGGCGGGGAATGAAGAAAGAACGGGAGAGGAAAAGGCAGGAGTTACTGCAGCGCATCAAATGGTTCCGTCTTATGGATGACGAGTTTATGACAAAGTGTTTTGAGGACAATGCTGAATGTACGGAGCTGGTGCTTCGGATTGTTATGGATAAGGATGACCTGAGAGTAAAAAGTGCGAGGACGCAGTATACGGTAAAAAACCTGCAGGGACGCTCGGTCAGGCTGGATATTTTTGCAGATGACAGCATGGACCGGAAGTACAATATTGAGGTGGAGAAATCCGAAAAGGGTGCCGGTTCAAAAAGAGCCAGATATAACAGCAGCCTGATGGATGCAAATGCAATCCTGCCGGGAGATGATGTGGAACTGCTGCAAGAAAATTATGTAATTTTTATCACGGAGGAGGATATTTTTGGAACGGGCATGCCAGTGTATCATATTGACCGTGTGGTAGAAGAAACAGGGATGCCGTTTGGAGATGCTTCGCATATTATGTATGTAAACGGGGCATACCGTGGAGATGATCCGCTAGGGAGGCTGATGCATGATTTTTCCTGTACGGATGCGGATGATATGAATTATGAGAAGCTGTCAGACAGGGTACGTTATTTTAAGGAGACGGAGGAAGGAGTGAAAGCTATGAGCAAAGCTATGGAGGAACTCGCAAAAAAATGGGCGGAAGAGGAGATTCAGGAAAGAAATGAAGAAGTGGCGTTAGAACTGTTTCGTATGGGGATAACGGACTGCGAAAAAATTGCGAAGGTGTCCAAACTTTCTATTGAGGCAGTAGAGAGAATGGCAAAGCTTCAGCCGGTGTAAGAGCTCGAGATTATTATACTCGCTAACGTTGGGATTTACTCTGTATGCTTCGCAATGCCAGATTTATTGCTTGTATCCTAAAGGGCATGCTATATATACCTGCGAACGTCAATGTATCTGGATAACTTTTTCGTTCGCGAGTATAAAACTTAACATAAATGTTATGGAAGGGTGTACGCATAAAGCGATAAAAATTTTCGTGTAATCAGTAAGGTTTAATGATAGAAGCAGGGAGCACATTCATTAGAGCAGGATAAGAAAATGGAAGAGCCTTAGACAGTTTGGCTGTATTGACAGATCCGTTTCAGTTTCGTGTAGTAGATTTGATTTAACTGCAGAGTAAATCTTTTTACGATTATAGATGAAAAAGCAATCATCATATGTTATAGTGTAGTTAATAAATACAGTCATAAGGTGGAGATAAAACATGAAAATACCAGATTTTTTCGGAAGAGATAATTATTTGCAAAATCCTATTATGCGGCGATTTTTGAAAGATCATAAGATAAAGTTTGTTGAAAACAGGGCTGATTATTACAAATGACGCTGGATTAGCAGTTAAGATAGAGTTTGTATTTTCAAAATTGTTTTTATATGGAAATGCTGGTACTCTTGGTGATAAAACTGCTTTCCCGGTTTTTATTGAGGTTTATTTGGACGAGGGATTTATAATCAGCAGGGCAAAAGCAAAATCAACTTTATATGAATATGATGAAGAAAATCCGTATTTGAGCAGCGATACAAATATAGATACTATGAAGTATGCAGTAGAAACAATCGATGATATTATTAAGCTGTTTGGTTTTGAATCAGAAACAGATGCTAAAAGAGTGAAAAGTGAAAATTCACAGATGCTTTACAGAATATATGACAAATATTCTTTTACGCCAATCGACGTAGAGGATAGGGTTAAATCACAGAAAGATTTAATAAAAGCGTTTGTGAACCAATTTTTTTCTGAGTTACATCTTGATGTGCGAAATAAGGAAAAAGCGATTTTAGATGCAGATCTATTGGTGGAAAAATTTGTTTCTATTAATGGGGATAATGAAAGTATATTTAAAGAAGACGGGCCGGCATATCTAATAAAAGTAACGGCAGATGATGAACTGGAACTTACAAGTATAGACACTGCTTCTAATAAAAAAGTACCGTTGCAGTGTACGGAAAATTTTTTTGATAGTAAGAAATCTGTTGTAAAGAGTAAGAGGTGTAACAAATTGAATCTGGTTTTTCAGCGTAAAGACGTAAGATATTTGAGCGATAATCCATTAGTTGTTCAGTTTGGAACACATAAAAATTTTGGATATGTCAAAACCATACAGTATGCAGAGGAGGATGATATACAAAATGTTTTACAAGCAATTTTTGAAAATTACTGACATTTTAAATCCTGAATTTGTCGAAAATTTTGACTTCTGGCTTGCAACACTGCCAAGAAATAATCAGAAGAATATTACGGCCTCTGCTGTTGCAGCCAGGTTGGGAGTAAATTATTCTTTGGCAGAAGTTATCCTTAGGTTTGCGGAAAAACAGAAAATACTTGCCAAATATTATCTTGTAAAATGTCCTGACTGTGATTATACTCTGGATATTGTAACAAAAGATGAGGTGGCAGGTATACTGATGCATTCTATATACTGTGATGAGTGTGATGAAAATAAGAATATTTCAGCAGATAATATATATATAGCATATAAAGTTATACTGCAGCCGGATATTACAGAAGATGAACTTATTAGGGCAATAGAAGAAAGGCTTGATCAGGGTGAATGCGCAGCAGTAAATTTTTCTAAAGCTGATTCACTTATAAATAGTAAAGAAGATCTATATGAAATTTACTATAATCCAAGTGAATCAGCGTATGACAAGTTTAGCGAATTAAGAAATAAACTTGATTTGGATTATGGGAAGAATACAACTGCCAAAGGCAAGGCTCTTGAAGAATTGATATTATGTATTTTTAATCAAATAAAATGCGTTAGAGGAACGAATGATGTAAAGACAAAAACAAATCAATTTGATTGTACGTTTTTGTGCGGAATAAACACTGTATATTTATCAGTGTTAAATTATCTGTCACCTTGCTTTATTATTGAATGTAAAAACGAAACGGAGAAAAAACCAAATAATACTTATACCAATAAACTGGAAAGCATTATGGATACCAGTGACGCGCAGTTTGGGATTGTATTTGGAAGAATAGAAGCAGCCAGTACATGTTTTGTAATTTCAAGAGAACATTATTTATTAAATAAAACTACATCTAAACAAAAAATCATAGTTACCTGCTGTGATGATGATCTGAAATATATTATAGATAAAAAAGTGAACTTATTGCAGTACTTAGAATTTAAAATTTTTCAAGTTACTAGTAACAGTCCTGCGGCTACATTTGAAATGTTTAATAAAGATTCAGGTGTAGAGGATTTATAGAATGTTTTTCGTATTGATACAGACAATGGATGCTTTATTAACTGCTGATTTCGTGTGAAATGAAATTAATAGTAGTTGAAAGCCGATGTTTATAATAGATTCCATAATTGATATGGAAAATATACTATTTGAATTATTACAGATGTATATTTAAAGTTATTTTTCGACATCTCGTAAGAGTTTGTCGAAAAAAATACGAAAAAAAGTGTTGTCCCCAGCTTGACACATACTTTGAGATGAGCGCCATAATCTTCGTGCAGAATATGGTATGTTTCGTACCGTTACAGATCAGCTTTTGGCTTCACTGTAACGGAATCCGGTTCTCTTAAAGTTCGCCGGTCTTTGCTTTTGCGGAATATAGAATACATAAGACACATTTTATCAATCCGTTGATAAAAAGGAGCGCTGATGATGCAGCTATAGTTATAAAAATATCTGGAACAAAGGCTTTAGCTACCCATAGCGGCGTCTTGAAAAAAATCGGCACAAGCAGTAATATGAAAATCGGCAGCAGTAAATGCAGCGGTATTATCAGAAGCATATTAGGGAAGATCTTTCTGCACTTACTCTTAGGAACATATCGGTGGAGGAAACAAAACGGCAGTACTGCTATCAATAGTATCACAAGCATGATCAGATCAATCCATAGATGGTTTCGTACATACGCGTTAGCTGCAATTTCATTTGGTGTGCTGTCTAAAAGCATGAGAACAACACCCCAGCCTAAGGTGTCCATCATTTCATTGGTTACAAAATAATCATTTACATTTGCAGTAATGGCAAGCGCAAGATCTCTTTCGGGAAGGATAAATATGCAGGACGTTCCGGTTTCAATCAGGCCGCTGTGCCGCAATACCGGTTCAGAAAGAGGAGCTTTTATTTCAGACCATCCGTATCCGTAACGATAAGGGATATCATCTTCGACAGAAACGGTGTCTCCATAAAACATGGTATGGATGCTTTTTTCTGAAAGAATCCCATTTCCGTTATTTAAATACATCTGCAGATATTTTCCCAGATCGTTCGTGGAAGCAGAAAGATAGCCCGCAGGTACAGTGATCCAGCAGTTTTTCGAGGGAGGGTATTTGTGGGCTGTTTTGATAGGTATGCCCCAATAATTTGTATATCCATCGATCAACCCATTTTTCATACTTTCGTCCATAGTTGCAGCAGTATGTGTAAGGGCCAGAGGTTCCAATAAATTTGTAGATATGTAGCTGCTATAGGATGTTCCGCTGACAGTTTCAATAATTTCTCCAAGCAGAGAATAGTTTACATTGGCATAATTATGGATTCCTTGTTTATTTATTATTTTGTAGTCTTTCAGTGTCTGATGTTCGCCAAGTCCGCTTGTGTGGTTTAAGAGCTGGCTTACTTTAATGCGGTCGCCGTCGAAAGCATTGGGAAGATAGGTTGATATAGGTGCAGACAGATCAATCTTTTGCTGTTCAACCAGCTGCATGATACAGACAGCGGTAAAAGACTTGCTGACTGAGCCAAGCAGAAATGGCGTATCACTGCTTTGGCATTGGCCGTAGTTGCCTGAGAACAGTACTTCGTTTTTATTAACGATATTTATGGACAGGGCGGGGATACGGGCATGTTTTGTGCAGGTCTGCAGATAATGATCTATATTACTGTAAATATTATTTTTTGAGGATGATGTGGTGATTGTTTTGGCGGAAGCTGGCTGTAGATTGAAAATGATCGCTATGAAGCTGATGAGACATATTGCGGCAATATATGAGTGCATTGTTCTTTTAAGATTCATTTATATATTCTCCTTGTCAAAATATAATATAAATTATACAGAATGGGGATTTATATTTCAAGAGCTGCGGCATATATATTCGCTTTTGGCGAAGGACCGGGTTACTTTTCACACCCTGACCAGACACCTGCTGTCTGGTCAGGGCCAAAGAATGCGGCCTGCCATGTATCCGGCCCTTCGCCAAAGGCGAACTTCCAATATTCTTTGGCCTTTACCAAGCAGCAGGTGCTTGGTAAGGGTGTGAAAAGCAGCAACAGTTCAGCCCAGTGCTTTGCATTAACTGCAAAGTATGTAAGAATGTGGAGTTTCAAAGGCAGTTAATGTCTGAATAAAAATATAATAATTTTCATAATAGAAAAAGAAAAACATTAGGGGACAAAGATATGTATAAAAAAATATCTCAGGAGATGACAGAGTTCTTAAAGCAGTGTCCGACTGCGTTTCATGCTGTAGATAAAATCGGAAAAGAACTTAAAGGCAGAGGATTTGAAAGATTAAGTGAGAATGAGCATTGGGAGATCCGACCGGGCGGGAAATACTATGTAACGAGAAATGATTCTAGTATCATTGCTTTTGACATAGGCTCAAGGATCCAGGATTACAGTTTTAACATTGCAGCATCGCATAGTGATTTTCCGACTTTTAAGGTAAAGGAAAATGCTGAGATTGAGGTAAGGAAAAAGTATATGCAGCTTAACACGGAGGGTTATGGCGGGATGATTTGCGCTACGTGGTTTGATCGGCCGCTTTCCGTGGCGGGCAGGGTGATTGTAAAAGAAGAGGATCATCTTGCTTCAAAGCTGGTGAATATTGACCGTGATCTGGTGATGATTCCAAGCATGGCCATTCATATGAATCGGTCAGTAAATGATGGTTATGTTTATAATAAGCAGGTGGATATGCTTCCTCTGTTTGGCGCGGAAGGATGTAAAAAAGAAGATTTCCTAAAGCTGATTGCTCAGGCGGCAGATGTGTTAGAAACATCTATTTATGGAAGAGATCTTTATCTGTACAATCGTCAAGAGCCGACGGTGTGGGGTGCGCAGGAGGAATTTGTATCTGCTCAGCATCTGGATGATATGCAGTGCGCATATGCTTCATTAAAGGGATTTTTGGAAGGTCAGCAGGAGAAAAGCGTCAATGTGTATGCATGCTTTGATAATGAAGAGGTGGGTTCCGGCACAAAGCAGGGAGCAGGCTCGACATTTTTATACGATGTTTTAAGGCGCCTTAATATGGGGCTTGGAAAGACGGAGGAAGATTATTATAGGGCAGTGGCAGGCAGCTTTTTGCTGAGTGCGGATAATGCTCATGCGGTGCATCCGAACCATCCAGAGAAAACAGATGTGGAAAATTGCGTATATATGAATGAGGGGATTGTTATAAAATCTCATGCGGGACAGAAGTATACGTCCGATGCAGTAAGTATCGCGATGTTCCGGGAGATTTGTGAAAAAGCGGATGTTCCGGTGCAGTTTTTTGCAAATCGGTCTGACGAAGTGAGCGGGAGTACTCTGGGGAATATTTCTTCGGGAAAGGTATCTGTAAATGCTGTAGATATCGGCCTGCCGCAGCTTGCTATGCATTCTGCGTATGAGACGGCAGGGGTAAAGGATACCTTTTATATGGTAAAAGCTATGCAGCAGTTCTTTTCTATGCATTTTTATGAGAGGGATGGGAAGTTATATTGGGAATAAATGGCAGGCGGTGAGATAGTGTATGGGTGTTCCGTTCAGACCAAAATCGGACTTTCATACAGCCTGATTCGCGTCATTGCTGCGTTAAAATTTCTAGCTCGAAGATTTATTTGGCGCAATATAATCAGTTATTTTTTTTACGATGTACTAGAGCGTGTTTGACAAAAGAGTCTGTTCAGTTTTGGAATTTTTCTATCCTGCATTGATGCTGTTTATTTTTCTTATCATAGTTGAACAAGAAGAATGATCCCTTTATAATCCTTCAATGCAGATACATATTTTTTATCCTTAATCTGGCTGACTGCCCCGTTGGCGGTTTTATCCCATTTTAATTCTATGATTAAAGCCGGCTTTAAAGAAGTAGGTTTTGGCAGGAAAACCATGTCCGAAAAACCATTGCCTGCCGGCATTTCTCTTATAAGAGTATAATCTCTGCCGGCACTATAATAGGCCAATGCAATTACGCTGCTTAATGAGATTTCATTATTATAAACAATACTGGACGAATTACGCATGTGTACTTCTTGTATCATCTGTGCCACAGCTGTTTCGTTCATAGAGAGGGTGGCCTTAAGCAGCTCCTCTGATGCATGAATTGCTTTTATTACCTCATTCTAGCCATCATTTTTTATTGCTCGAAGAAAAGCTCCCCTTACTTCTTCATTTGGAATAAAAACTGTTTTTTGTTTGTTATCATAGGCCAAATATCCCATATGGATGAGCAGTGTTAGTACGTCATCAGAAGAGTTGAATGATGTAAGGTCATTTTGGAAAGAGTAGACATCAGTACTGCACGTTTGTCCTGCCAGCATATTCACAATGAACTGTTTTAATCCATCAAAATCCATTGCAATATATACTAACAAAGATTCATAAGTCTCTGTCTGAGACCAGTAATTTCCAAATTCCCTGCTGTCGATCGCCTCAATTACAGAGTTGGGGCAATAGATATGTCTAGATGCTTCGAAAAAATATCCGTCGTACCATCTCTGCATTTCTTCAAACGGCATATGATGCTCTTTGCATAAAGCTTTCACTTCTGCTTCTGTAAAGCCGATATAATCTGCCATTTGTCTGGGGCTGACCATTGTATGTTCCCGAAAATTATTTAGCGCTGACTGTGTACCGTATTTTTTAATCGGCAGGATTCCGGTGATATATGCCAGCTTTAAAAATGCTCCGGATGGAGCCCCTTTAAACAGTCCTCGAAGCAGGTTAATATATTCCTTCTGCAGTGCTGCATTATTTTTATCTTCACGGAACAGACAGTCCCATTCGTCTATAATGATAATAAACTGTTCTTTTGTCTGTGCATTTATTTTTGCCAGTACGGATGGAAGTGACAGGTCTGTGTCTTTGACACAATCTGGATGTTCTTTTTTTAACTCAGCGATTACTTGTTCTTGGAAATAACTCACTATTTTTAAAGAAGGATTTCTTTGTATTTCTTCCGCGCATCACCATACATCCATTGGATATCCATTAATATGACATTGTGATTATTTAAGTGTTTATGAAAGGATACATTCTGCCTAATCTTAAATCCGGCGAATAATTTTTCAGAACGGCATCCTTTGCTGTAATATGCGGTGAGCATTGTTACAGCCATTGTTTTTCCAAATCTTCTTGTACGGCTGGAACAAATCAGAGGTCTGTCTTTTCCAATGCGGCTGTTTGTATAGGTTATCAGCTCGGTCTTATCAACATATAATTCAGAATTGACAGCAGCTGTAAATGGTTCATTTCCAGGATTTAGATAGATTCCCATATCTTTGCACGCCCCTTAATCGCGGTCACATAATGTGCCTAATGAATAAAATTACAAACGAGCAGTAATATTTGCCGGCAGTGCGGCTCACAAGCGTCAATACCGGAAGCTGTATGGAAAATGTCATCGCTCGTGAGTATAAGTATATCACCTATTTGCAGTTACATCAATGATTTACTAAACAGTAATAAAGTATATCATTTCATAGAAAACAACATGGAAAAACAAAGGCTGGTTTTGTAAAATGTCATTATCTTAAGCTTCATGTAAGGCCCATGAAAACAGCCGGGTGAGGGGAGTTGTCCCGTCTTCCCTCACCCGGCGTCCGGGCATCCATAATGCAACACCTTATTGAATTGTTACATACTATGCAAAGCTTAAGCAAATAACGCAAAGAAGCGAAAAGAGCAAAGAAGCGAAAAGGACAAAGATGACAGAAAGTAACAAAAAAAAGAAAATAAATTACAATCAAATCAATAGAAAACAACAAATGAGTGAAGAAAGTATACAAAAAAGAAGTGGCGGCGAACCATTTTTGGAAGAAAAAGCGCCATGGAATCCGGTCTGGCTGACGCTGCCGCAGATGGCGGACATACATCCGCTGTCGCTCTGGCACCGGGAGCAGGAGGCTGTGCAGCTGCCGGAAGAATCTTCAGCCTTTCGGAATGTGCATGTACTTGCCAGAAGCAGGTTTGATTTAAAGAAGGGCGGATGTCCGACCATCAGAATCAGTGCCGACGACCGTTATAAGCTGTATTTGGACGGGGAGTTTGTGCAGGAGGGCCCGGCACCTTCCCATCCGGAGCACTATTATTATAATGAGCTTCGTCTGCCGTATCTGAAAGCTGGGCGGCATGTGCTGGGGATACATTTGTATTATCAGGGATGTGTGAACCGGGTATTTTACAGCGGCGATCTGCGCATCGCACTGGCGGCAGAGCTGACAGATGATACAGGGACGATTTTGCCGCTTGATTTTTTATGCTGCAGGACTAAGGCTTATCAAGGGGAGCTGATAGGATACGATACACAGTTTTTAGAAAATTTTGATGCCAGACGGTTTCCGCTCGGCTGGAATATGAAAGGTTATGACGACAGCGGATGGGAGCGGATGGTTCCGGCAAAATGGGCGGATTACCGTCTGTATCTACAGCCGACGAAGATGCTTTATCATGCTATGTGTCCGCCGAAGATGGTACGGGAGCTGCCGGACGGAAGCATTTGGATCGATCTGGGAAGGGAGCTTACTGGTAATCTGCATCTGAGGGCAGTTGGAAAGGCTGGAGACAGGATACGGATTTGGTGTGGAGAAGAATGTCAGGACGACGGCAATGTACGGTATGAGATGCGCTGCGGCTGCACATATGAGGAGCTGTGGACACTGGATGATGGGGAAAATGTGTGGGAGACGTATGACTATAAAGGGTTTCGCTATGCGCAGCTGCTGGCAGACCAGGGAGTTGTGCTGTTGGAAATCGGTGTTTTTGTACGGCATTATCCAATGGAGGAGCAGCTGTGCCGTATGGAGTCCAGTGAGATTGAACTGAATCAGATTTTTGAAATCTGCAGACATGCAGTCCGGCTGGGCACGCAGGAGAGCTATGTGGACTGTCCGACACGGGAAAAGGGGCAGTACCTGGGAGATGCGTTAGTTACGGCACATGCTCAGGTGCTGCTGACCGGGGAGACAGAGATGCTGCGAAAGTGTATTGAGCAGTTTGCGGATACAGTACGGGCTGCACCGGGGCTTTTGGCAGTTGCACCGGGCGGGCTGATGCAGGAGATCGCGGATTTTTCTCTGCTGTATCCGCAGCTGTTGTTTTTATATTATAAGTTTACTGGGGATGTGCGCATATTTGAGCAGTATTTTGATACTGTTGCAGGGATTGTAGAATATTTCCGGGGATTTGCAAGGGAGGACGGGCTGTTGGAGCATGTTAGCGAGACATGGAATCTGGTGGACTGGCCGGAGAATCTGCGGGACTGCTATGACTTTCCGCTGACCCGCCCGGAAGTGGCACCGGGCTGTCATAATGTGATTAACGCGCTCTATCTGGGAGCCGTAGACAGTCTGGCGCAGATGGCGGCTTTAACGGGCAGGACTGTGCCGTATGAAAAGGAGCTGCCGCTTTGGAAGCGTGCTTATCAGCAGGTGTTTTACCGAGAGGATACGGGGCTTTATGCAGACAGTGGGACTTCTGGCCATTGTGCGCTGCACTCGAATGTCTATGTACTTTATTTCGGACTGGCCAGGCAGGAGCAGAAAGAACGTATGTTAGACTTTATCGAAGCAAAAGGATTCTCATGCGGCGTGATGCACAGCTATTTTGTGCTGCGGGCACTGGCGAAGGGCGGGCGGTATGACGCAGTATATCGTCTGCTAGTCAATGACGGAGAGCATGGCTGGATACAGATGCTGCGTGAGGGAGCGACTACATGTATGGAAGCATGGGGAAAAGACCAGAAATGGAATACAAGCCTGTGTCATCCGTGGGCAAGTGCGCCGATACCGATCATACTGGAGGAGATCGCCGGGATACAGCCGAATCCGGATTCTGACAAAGGATATGACTTTCGGCCGCATATACCAGAAGCAGTTGAAAAACTGCATGTGACAGTGCCTTTTCAGGGAAGGCTGATCACAGTGGATTATAAGAAAGGGGTAAAACCAACCGCCATCAATAGTTCAATGGAACAGCTGAAGATAGAGGATTAAGAGAAAGGGATAAATCCATCATTCAACAGTAGTTCTTATGGAATAAATGATGAATGGCGAACATGAGAAAAGGAAAGGAAAGGATAACGATTATGGATAGTACAATCATGGAATCAGTGAAACCAATAACGCAGGAAGATGTGGAGCGGGCGCTGACCAATGCATGTAGTCTGATAAAAAACTGTCTCTGGCAGTTTACAGATCAGTTTCAGAATGCTTACAGTGAAAATGGCTTTTACCGACCGATTGAAAATGTGGATTGGACAAATGGTTTTTGGACAGGCGAGCTGTGGCTGGCATATGAGTTTTCGAAGGATGAAGAGTTTCGAGATGCCGCGATGGTTCAGGTTGCAAGCTTTTTAAGGCGGATTGAGAATAAGGTTCAGGTTGACCATCATGACATGGGATTCTTATATATCCCATCATGTGTTGCGGCATATAAGCTGACAGGGTCTAAGGATGCCCGCAGGGCGGCGCTGTTGGCGGCGGATCAGCTGATGAGCCGTTATCAAGAAAAGGGCGGTTTTTTCCAGGCGTGGGGCAAGATGGGAGCTAGAGAGGACTACCGGCTGATTATTGACTGTCTGATGAATGTGCCGCTTTTATACTGGGCGCAGGAACAGACGGGAAATATGGATTACCGCAGGGCGGCAGATGCGCATATACAGACAGCGTTGAGCAACGTGATCTGGGAGGACTTTTCTACGTGGCATACGTTTTTCTTTGATCCTGAGACTGGAGAGCCGGATCATGGCGCGACCTGCCAGGGCTATCGGGATGGTTCCGCGTGGGCCAGAGGGCAGGCATGGGGCATTTACGGAACGGCGCTTGCTTATAAATATACAAACAAGGAAGAGTATAAAGAGATCTTTTTCGGGGTATCTGATTATTATATCCGGCATCTGCCAAAAGATCTCGTGCCGTACTGGGATTTGGAATTTACAGACGGGGCAGGGCAGCCAAGAGATTCGTCTTCTGCTTCGATTGCTGCCTGCGGGATGCTGGAGATGGCCGGATACCTGCCTGAGGAAAAGGCTGCGTATTATTCTAAGGCGGCACGAAAATTTCTGGCATCTCTCTGGCAGAACTATGCAGTCAGGGATGCTGCAAAATCAAATGGGCTGGTCCTTCATAGTACGTATTCGAATCATTCTCCATATAATACGTGCAATCATTATGGTGTGGATGAATGTAACAGCTGGGGAGATTATTTTTATATGGAAGCGCTGACGCGTATGCAGAAAGCATGGGAGGTATATTGGTAGGATGAACGGTTTTGCAGAATATTTAAATGAAAGATTTCCAAAGGATGCTGCGCATGTAATCGAAATCGCCGATCAGGTGTGCAGGAATTATTTTACATTTACCAGCAAGTGGGATTTGGAGCAGGCTCCGTATCCGGTGGAGTTTGACGGGCAGATTGACTGGGAGGTTAATCCATGCGGCGACCCGGAGTTTGTCTGGCAGTTTAACAGGCACCGCTTTTTTCTCTGTCTGGGGCAGGCATATCTGATGACAGGGCAGGAAAAATATGCCAAAAAGTTAGTGGAGCTGCTGTGTGACTGGATTCAGAGAGTTCCGTTGGTGCAGGAGCATGAGGATAAAGCGTGGCGCAGTCTGGAAGCGGGGTTTCGCGGGGAATACTGGACAAAGGCAGCAGCCTGCATTCAGGGCAGCACAACGTTTACTCCTCAGGTACAGAAATTATACGAAGACTCGCTGCTGCAGCACGCCCGGTATCTGGAAGAAAAGCACAGCGCTTATAAATGCATCAGTAACTGGGGCGTGATTGAAAATCATGGGCTGTTTGAGATTGCGGTGACGTTGGCAGATCAAAAGCAGAGGGAGCATTATGTGAAGTTGGCTCTGGAGCATCTGCGGCAGGCGGTACGTATTCAGTTTATGGATGACGGGGTACACTGGGAGCAGGCTTTTATGTATCACTGTGAGGTTGTGCGCTGTTATCTGGATGTGTTTTTGATCGCACGAAAGCACGGCATCTGTCTGCCGGCAGGTATGGAGGATACGATCAAAAAAGCGCTGTATGCTATGATGGCATGGCAGAAACCGGATTCCCATATGTATATGAGCGGGGACAGCGATGATCTGGATATGCAGGAATGCTTCGTGCTGGGGGCGTATTATTTTCAGGATGAAAAATTAAAAGGAGCAGCGGGCGGCAGGCTAGACTATGAGGCTGCGTGGTGTTTTGGGCTTGATCTTGGGCTGGAGCCGAGGGAGAGTGCGGGAGCCGGACGAGAAGAGATTAAGAGGGATACGGGCGCAGACGCTTTCATTGATTGGAAAATGGCTGTCAGTGCCGGAAGAAAGGCGTTAGAGGATTATGAAAGTCTTGGAGAGCGTCAGCCGGATTTTTGTTCGGCAGCATTGACAGACAGCGGACATTTTTATCTGCGCTCTGACTGGGGGCCGGGCGCGAATCTGGCTCATTTTACCTGCGGTACATTAGGGGCCGGACATGGGCACTCGGACAAGCTGCATGTAGACTTGGTGATGGGCGGCAGGGATGTGCTGGTGGACGCAGGCCGTTATACATACCGGATGGAGCAGGGAAGGCGGGAATTTAAAGATCCGCAGGCACATAATACAAGTATTGTGGACGGGAAATTGTTTACGGTCTGCAAAGACTCGTGGGAATGCACGAAGCTGTCACAGCCGGCCAATACGGCGTATAGATTTACCGATAAGTACGGGTATGTGCAGGGCGGTCATCTGGGATACATGGAAGACGGTGTGTTCATGAATCGAAGGATTGTGCATATAATGCCGGATATTTACATTATCATTGATGAAATGTATGGTACGGGGAAACACACTTACGAGACGTATTTTCATTTTAGTGAGGCAGGTAGCGCAGATCTGTCAGATATAGACAAATTTGGTACA
This sequence comes from uncultured Eubacterium sp., assembly GCA_947385875.1. Lineage (GTDB taxonomy): Bacteria > Bacillota > Clostridia > Lachnospirales > Lachnospiraceae > Eubacterium_J. Next base: position 17,442 of record CANDMV010000037.1, read on the forward strand.
ACAGACATCAGCAGCCGTATCGCACAATATAAGGATGCAGCAGGCAGCGTGGACATCTGTTTTCTTGCGGAAGGGTTTGCACACGGACAGGCGGAGGTTTCCCGTGAATCATCATGGATAGCGCGCCATTATAACCAAAAAATGTCCAACAGCTGCCTGAAAGTCACTCAGCATTCCGATGGATTTACTTCTCTGTATACAGTATTCTCATCCGGCAGCATCCGGGCGTGTGAAAAAATTTCAGCCGGCTCCGCGCTGAAATCCGTGATGTATGAGCCGAAGCAGGCAGAGGCGCTGCGCATTCGGACGGACAGGACGGAGTATATTCTGATTGTCTGTCACGAAGAGGTCAGCTCGCCGACTGATCTGGTGACGGTCGGCGGCTGTGCGGGATTTGGCAATGTCATTGTTTTTGACCGGGCGCAGGAGGAATTTGGAGGGACGGTGCTGCACTGGTAGGAGCGCCGTTCAAAGAATTGCGGTATTCCTTTGGAGAGAGTCCGGTGACCCGCTTAAATACCTTGTTGTAGTAAAAGGCGTTTTCAAATCCAAAGTAGTCTGCGACTTCGTAGATTTTAAGCTCAGGCTGCTTTAGCAGCTCCTTGGATGCATTGATTTTTTTCTGGCTGATGTATTTATTAATGCCGATATCCATATATTTTTTAAACAGCTGGCTTAAATAATTCGGGCTGACATGAAAGCATTCAGCCAGATCAGTCAGGCTGATGCGTTCTTGTAAATGTTCTTCGATATATTTTTTCGTATTTTCTACAAGAAAATTTTTCTGGGGCGTGGTGTGGGATTCAAATTCCTGGCACAGCCCCTGTTCCAGTGTTTCCAGCCACTTGATGATCGACGCGACGCTTTTTTGACGGTACAAGGAACGGTAGCTGTCAGTCTCGGCTTCAAAGATCCTGTCCGCAATTTCACTGCCGTTTGACAGCAGCGTCAGTGTCAGGTGCAGGATGCTGCATGAGACATCCATTGCCTGTGTAAGGTTGACATGCTCCTGTTTCAGCAGTTCTAAGATTCCATCGAGCGTTTTTTTCAACGAAGCTTTATCCAGCTCCTCAAAGGCGCGGGTGATTTCCGTGCGGAAAATCGAGAGGTTAAAGACATTCCGCAGACTGCCTGCGTCCGGCAGGTCGTCAAAAAACAGGATGTTCTGGCTGTCGGATACATAGGAGCTGATCTGCTTTGCGTCGTAGTAAGAAGAGCTGGATTCCATAATATTCGAAACGATGCGTCCGGCGGTAGCGGTCAGTGTCACGCTGTAATACTGAAACAGCATGGCAAAGGTCGCGGCTAACGCATCCGCGATTTCCTTTTGAAAGGAGTCGGCATCATCTGCATCCGAATAAAACAGCACGGCAAAAAAGCGGCTGTCTAAAGGAATGACCTGGCAGCATATATATTTTTGAATCAGCTCTTCAAACATATGCAGCGTGCTAGAGTATAGGGCGGAGTCTGACTGCTTGGCATCGGATGTAATTTTAACCTGTGCGACGCAGTAAAACCGATAATTCAGCCGGATAGACAGTGAGTCCGCCTGTGCCTTATACTGCGCGTCTGTTTCAAACAGGTTATTCAGCAGCTGGATGAAAAAACGCTGGGAAAAAAGCATGACATCCAGAGATTCTGCATCCGGCCATGCATACTGGCCCAGAGCAGTCTCAACCTCTGATTTTGCAGTAAGCAGTGCCTTGGTCAGGATTTCCGGGGTCAGATCGATTTTAATTAAATAATCGACGGCCTGAAAGCTTAATGCTTCTCTGGCATAATTAAAATCTTCGTAGCCGCTGAGTATAATAAAGACTGGCAGCTTGCCGTATGTCTCGCGGCACCTTTTGGCCAGCTCCAGGCCGGTGCAGCAGGGCATCTGGACATCTGCAATCACGATTTCGGGCATCTGAGCCTCGACGATACGGTAAGCTTCCTCTCCATTGGAAGCTGCCGTGCACAGCTCGAAGCCGAGGGCGTTCCAGTCAATCATGGATTTTAATCCAATCTGCACTAATGGTTCATCATCTGCAATCAATACTTTTAACATAGTAAATTCTCCATTCTATCATAAGTACTCCAACGGATGGAGCGCTGATCGTTACTATGAGCGGTCTTATAGGCCGTGAATTAATGTTATAATGTGTTACATATTGGCCGCTCGGACGCCGGGTGATGGGAGCTGTCCCGTCTTCCGGTGACTTTTACAGAATGTTAAGATATTCTAAGCATTCTGCATTTACACTGTGGCACCGTACGGTCGCGGCACCTAGTCCGCCCTGACTGAATGTCAGCAGCTAAAGGTGCCGCTGCGGCTCCGCCGCCTGTTTTTCGAACAGAATGCTAAGAATATCTAAACATTCTTCCAACGTCATCGGAAGACGGGACATCTCCCATCACCCGGCTGTTTTTCATAAGCTTTACGATAAAACAGCAGTACATTGACAGGACTGCAGGCTTTGATGCTCAGACCGTCGTCTCTAGCTGACATAACCGCTAAGCACAGGCAGTAGAAGCAGAAGCTTTCATGTAATGCTTTCGATAAACAGCTGGGAGAGGGAATCCGCCCGGTCGGTCACCCAATATGCAAAGATTCATAAGGCAGCAGCACTGACATTAAGGTGTATACGCTGGGTTCGCTCGTAATGGTCAGCCCGTAAGCTTCCCCAAAGGTATGCTTGATCTGTTTGTTGACGCTGCTGATTCCCAGCTGTTTAAAAAAGCGGGATTTTTCCGACGTGTCTTCACTTAAGACGGACTCAATCGTTTCACGGGACATGCCGATGCCGTCGTCAGTGATGTCGATCTTAACCTGATCTGGTGCAGGCTGATAAATATGTATTGTAATATGCCCTGCCTGCCGCTTTGGCTCGATGCCGTGGAAGATTGCGTTTTCCACAATCGGCTGCAGGGTAAAGCGCAGCGTGGAAGCATCCAGCAGCTCAGGGGATTCAATGTCGTAGGTAAGTGTAATCGTGCCGCCGTAGCGGTATTTTTGAATCGTAAAATAGTCGTTTAATAATATGATCTCTTCCTGAATCGTTACGACTGTACGGGTGCCTTTGGAAATATTTTTCAAAAGGTGCGAGAGCGCTGTCGCCATTTCCGCGATGCCGGAAGCATTCTGAGCGGCTGCCATCCATTTGATGGAGCCTAGTGTATTGTATAAGAAATGCGGATTGATCTGGCTTTGCAATACCTGATATTCGTAATCCTTCTGCTGCTTTTCGTATTCGATTTTAGAGTTAATTAAGTCTTGAATGTCCACGGCGAGCTGATTGACTGTCCTGCCAATATCTCCGAATTCATTGTCCCATTCAATCGAGGCATCCTTAGAAAAATCTCCGCTGGCAATCGCGCTGAGCCTGGAGCGGATCAAGCGCACCGGACGGCTGACGGTATGGGAGAGCACACTGATCAGCAGTATTCCGGCAGCTGAGCAGAATAGGAAAATAGCGGTCAGAATGCTCAAATACCCGCTCAGCTGTTCATGAAACGCAAGGTCAGATATTGGAAGTGTCAGGCTGCAGCCCTGTGCCTGAAGCGGGATGGTAACATATAACCGGCCGCTTTCGGACTTGCTTTTATAAATCCGGGCGTTTTTGTTTGCTGCTGTATGTACAGAGGTATCTGCCGCGCATTCTGCAAGGCTGTCCAGGTCATGCGTCAGTGCCGCGCCGTCCGCGGTGATGGAATACGTCCGTGACCCGGATGTAAAATAGACCGGAGAGCCTTCCAGCTGGGAATACTGTGCGGTAATGCTGGTAAATAGCTGCACAGAGATTTCTGCGTATACAAAGCCGATGGAGCTAGGTTGGTACGGGTGATAAATCGGACGAATCAGCGGGAGCATCTGTGGTCTGCTCGGCAAAAACGGATCTTCATAAAAACCTATATTAAACTTGTAATCCTCAGCAAAAAACAGCTGATCGTAATAAGGAAGCTCCTGGATCAGGGCCGGAAGCGGCTTGTCCACCGAATAGGATGCATTGGGCATTACCTGAAGATAATCGCTGCGGCTGCTGCCTGCGATTACCAGCCGGCAGATATATTTGCCGGAGGGATTGTAGCGAAATTCTTCATCCAGCCTGTCAGCGGCGCTGGAGGTGACACGGTTGTAGCTGGACTTGGTTTTGGGCGTCATGGCAAAGGAAAGAATCTGGCTGTTGTTGCGGCACCAGTCGGTCAGCGTACAGATTTCATTCAAGGTATTGTTGATCTGGCTGACAAAAATCTGCAGACTGGTTTCTGTGGAATGGATCAGGTTATTGGTCATATTTCTGGTAAACATCTGGTAACTGAAGGCGGAGGTCGATATACCTGCCATCAGAATCAATACTAAGGTAATCAGCAGAAATCTTCCTTTTATGGATTTATAAAATGGGTGCTTCATATTGCAGTCTCCTGTCGCGCCATAGCAAGCTGCGCGTTTTTTACGAATAAACCTTAATTACCCAGTAGTGAGCATTTAAAATACGATGTGCCTTATGGGAATACCTTAATTACCCAGTGGTGAGCACTTAAAATATGGTGTGCCTTATGGGAATACCTTAATTACCCAGTGGTGAGCACTTTAAATAGGGTGTGTCTTTTGGGTAAATAAAGTATAGCATAATTTGAAAGATGAATCCTGCTTATTTTCAAAAATAGTGTAAAAATTATATATAATCATAATTTTTGACATATTACAAAAAAACGTCTGCCTTGCATTAAGAAAAAACAGAGAAAATGAAAAGTAAATCATAGTTTTTGCTATGGAAAGACAGAGGGGCAGGACGGTATAATATCCTTATCAATTTATTAAGGGAGGTAATTTCTATGAAAAAGAAAATGGTAAGCATACTGCTGATGCTGTCGATGGCGACAGCTATGATGGCCGGATGCGGCAGTGGTGGAGAGGACAGCAGCGGCACGAATGATGATAATAATACGCAGGATTCTGGCGCAGATACCACTTCAACAGATCAGACAGATCAGACAGATCAGGCAAATCAGGATGGCGGGGAAGAGGATAGTTCAGAAAATGCTGATAATTCATCTAGCAGCGGAGATAAGACCGTTTTAAAATGGGCGATCTGGGATGAAAAGACAGCGCCGTACTGGCAGGCAATGGTAGACGGCTACTGCAAAGACCATCCGGATGTAACGATTGAAATGACAGACATTGGCTCGGCAGATTACATGACGGTATTGGCAACGGAGCTGTCCGGCAGCGGTTCGGATTTTGATATTGTAACGATCAAGGATGTGCCGGGATATGCGACACTGGTATCAAAAGGAGTATTGGAGCCGCTGGATGACAGGATCGAAAAAGACGGCGTAGACCTGGGGCTGTATAATGGAGCGACCGATCAGGTAACTGTGGATGGGTCATTATATGAACTGCCGTTTCGAAGTGATTTCTGGCTGCTGTTTTATAATAAAGACATATTTGACAACGCAGGTGTGGACTATCCTACCAATGATATGACAATGGAGCAGTATGATAAGCTTGCGCGTTCTGTAGCCGGAGAAGGATTTGGCGCGGATCAGGTCTATGGTGCGCACTATCATACATGGAGGAGCGCGGTTCAGTTATTCGGTATTTTGGATGGAGAGCATTCGATTCTGGATGGAAATTATGACTTTACAAAACCGTACTATGAGCTGATTAAAAAGCAGGAAGAAGACGGTGTATGCCGTTCCTACATAGATACAAACGCATCGCAGCTGCATTATTCGGCAGCATTTTCGGAAGGAAATACTGCTATGCTGAATATGGGAAGCTGGTATGTGACGACACTGATCGACAGCTTAAAGAGCGGCGAATATGATGCGTCCTTATGCGGTAACTGGGGCATTGCAAAATATCCGCATCCGGAAGGCGTAGAAGCCGGCACGACGCTTGGCACGATTACTGCTCTGTCGATTCCGACCGTATCTGACCAGAAGGATGCTGCATGGGATTTTATTAAATATGCATGTAGTGAAGAAGGAGCGGAAGTGATCGCGTCAACAGGTACATTCCCGGCGATTATGAATGATGAGGTCGTAGAGCAGATTGCGTCTCTGGAAGGATTCCCGTCTGACGATGCAAGCAAGGAAGCGCTTAAGACGAGCCAGATTTATCTGGAAGCTCCGTATGACAAGAATATATCTGAAATTAATACGATTCTGGATACTTATCACAAGGATATTATGAACGGCGATACGAGCATTGATGAGGGCATTTCGAAGATGAACGAGGAAGTATCGGCGATTTTGAAGGAGTAATAAGAGCAGATTGTTGTAAAAACGAAGTTCACGAGCGGTGAAATTTTCCATAGATCTTTTGGAAGCTCATCGCTCATGAGCTTGATAGAATTAACTGGTTATCTTGATTGTCTAAATTTCTGTGAGCACAGGTCTAGTGTAGCACATGTCAAGAATCCGAGGCGCTTCTCGGTACGAATTCAGTATTTATCATTCACATAAATTTATCCGGATCAATATAGCCAGTTATTTATTTTATGGCATATCAGATTTTGTACGCAGCATAATTTCCAGCAGCTTTTTGATCGTTTGATGGCTGCTTACTACGGCATAGCTGACAGCAAGGAGGAGGTTATATGGAACAAAGCACAGCAATTCATGAGAGTGTAAAATCAAGGGAACGTAAACGCACGCTCGTGGCGTATTCTTTTATTGCGCCAAATTTTATCGGATTTGCGGTATTTACGCTGATTCCGGTTGTATTTGCGTTTGCGCTCGCATTTATGAACTGGGACGGCAATAATGCAATCAAGTTTGCAGGTTTTTCTAATTTTGCAAAGCTGGCAGGTGATTCGCTGTTTCGCGCTTCACTCAAAAACACGATTATTTACTGTATCGGCACAGTGCCGCTGACGCTGGTGGCATCTTTGGCGCTTGCTATTTTATTAAATCAGAAAATACGCGGAAAGGGAATCTTTCGTACGATCGCCTTTTTCCCGTATGTAGCTTCACTGGTGGCGATTACTTCTGTGTGGGCAATGATCTTTCATCCGAGCAAAGGCCCGGTGAACGCCATCTTGTATTATCTGTTTCATGTTGACAATAAGAGTCTGCCGAACTGGTTTGGCGGCAAGCTGATTCTGGTGACGCTGATTTTGTTCAGTGTATGGAAATATATGGGTTATTACATGGTCATTTATCTGGCCGGGCTGCAGGGAATTTCGGCAGAGCTGTATGAGGCGGCTTCTCTGGATGGCGCGGGCACTTGGAAAAAGTTCTTGTATGTGACTTGGCCGCAGCTGCGTTCAACGACGTTTTTTGTAACGGTTATGCTGACGATCAACTGTTTTAAAGTATATGATATCGCGATTATGCTGGCCGGAGGAGGCGACGGCAGGCTTGGGACATCTTCGACGGTTCTTGTGTATTATATTTACCAGAAGGCGTTTGTCGAGTGGGATCTGGGATATTCGAGCGCGATTGCGATGGTGCTGTTTTTGCTGGTGCTTGTTGTAACACTGATTCAGTTCCGCGGCGAAGCAAAGATGGACCAGTAGAAAGGAGGCAGGCATATGAATAAGAAAAACAGGTCTATGGAACGAAATAAAAAATTAATGAAGCTGTTGATTTATTTTCTGCTGGTGGTTGTTGCGCTGTTTATGGTCATTCCGTTTTTATGGATGATTTCGGCATCGATTAAGACAAATAATGAAGTATTTAAGATGACGCCGTTTCAGTTTATTCCTGACAACCCTCGGTTTGAAAACTATACGGAGATCTGGCAGAAAATCCCGCTGCTGCGGTTTGTCGGCAATACGGTGTTTTTAACGATTATCGTAACGCTTCTGCAGCTTTTGACGAGCAGTTTTGCGGCATATGCATTTGCTAAGCTGGATTTTAAGCATAAAAATGTATTGTTTATGGCTTATATTGCGACCATAGCTATGCCGTGGCAGGTGTATATGGTGCCGCAGTTTATTATGATGAGAGGTATGGGGCTGAATGACAAGCTGCTGGCGATGATCTGTCTACAGGCGTTTTCGGCATTCGGCGTGTTTATGATGAAGCAGTTCTATGAGGGCATTCCTGATTCGCTGTGTGAGGCAGCCAGGATTGACGGCATGAGCGAGTACCAGATTTATGCTACGATTATGCTGCCGCTGTCTAAACCGGCTTTATCTACGCTGACAATTTTTACATTTGTCAATACATGGAACGATTATCTGGGGCCGTTAATTTATTTAAAGACAGAAAGCAAGAAGACGATTCAGCTTGGCCTTCGTATGTTTATCGGGCAGTATGCGGCTGAATACGGGCTGATTATGGCGGGGTCAATTATTACGCTGATTCCGGTAATTATCGTATTTTTATCACTTCAGAAATATTTTGTCGAAGGTGTTGCGGCTACTGGTATCAAAGGATAACATTTCTCATAATGGAGGGGGCGCAGGTTTATGAAAGAGCATTTATTTCAGCTGGATAATCCGGTATGGGTATTTATGGGAAGGATCGTAGATTTTGTGCTGCTGACAGGGCTGTGGCTGCTGGGCAGTCTCCCGGTAGTGACTGTCGGGGCATCGACGAAGGCGCTTTATACAGTAGCTATGCGTATGGCAAAAAATGAGGAAGGTTATACGGCGAGGTCTTTTGTGCAGGCGTTTCGGGAAGGTTTTAAGGAAAGCACGCTGATCGGGCTGGCGGTTCTGGCAGCGGGCGTGTTTCTTTGCTCGGATTTATATGTCTATTGGAGAATGACTGGCAGGGCAGGAGTATTTTTATTTACCGTATTTTTAGTGCTTACGGCTGTCTATCTGCTGACGCTGTCGTATCTGTACCCGCTGATGGCAGGTACGGAATATAGAGGGATGAAGCTAGTCCTTGCCGCATTTGTCACAGCATGTAAAAATCCGGGATGGGCTTTGCTGCTGATGACTGTGATGGCAGGCACGTTGTTGGTCGGTGTATTTGTGTTTGCACCGCTTCTGGCTGTCGGAGTGGGGCTGGCGGCGTATGTGCAGTGCAGACTGACGGCCTTTGTAACGAGGCATTATCACATTAGGCTGTAACAGCTGACAGAAATAGTGCAGGCTGACAGCCTTTGTAACGAAGCATTATTGCATTAGGCTGTAACAGCTGGCAGGAATAGGAGGAATGAAATGTTATATCCACAGCTGAATGAATCGAGGGCTTTGCTGGATTTATCGGGAATCTGGCAGTTTGCCTTAGGAGATGAAACATTTGATGAAGAAAAGATGGTAAAGCCGCTTGCACCGGCGGAGCAGATGGCGGTTCCGGCATCTTATAATGATCAGAAGGCACAGGCGGAATTTCGCGATCATTATGGATTTGCCTATTACCAGACGGTATTTCGGATACCAAATATGCTGCGCTCGCAGCGGTTGGTGATTCGGTTCGGCGCAGTTACACATTCGGCGGCTGTATATTTAAATGGAAGGCTGCTGTGCCGTCATAAGGGTGGTTTCCTGCCGTTTGAAGCAGAAATCGGGGAATGGATATGTGACGGGGATAATCTTTTGTCTGTTGCAGTAGATAACCGAATTGATTTTTCGACACTGCCGGTCGGCAATGAAAGCGCGCGCGCAATGTTCGGAGACAGTCTGCCGCCGTTTGAAAGTGTCAGACAGACCGTGTTAAAGCCGCAGAATTATCCGAATTTTGACTTTTTTAATTATGCGGGCATTCACCGTCCGGTCAAAATATACAGTACGCCGCAGGATTATATCGAAGACCTCACAGTTACATCCAGGCTGGAGGGCGAAAAAGCGTATGTGCGCTGTCAGGCCAGTGTTAAGGGAGAAGGAACCGTCACGGTCACGATTCTGGATGCCGATGGACGGCAGGCTGCAAAGACCGAAGGGATGGACACGGAAATAGAGATTTTGGATGCAAAGCTCTGGGAGCCGGGAGCCGCTTATCTGTATACGGCGCGGGTGGAATTTGCTGGGGATGTTTACAGTCAGTCATTTGGAATCCGCAGTGTAGAGGTAGTCGGAGATCAGTTTTTGATAAATGGAAAGCCGTTTTATTTTAAAGGCTTCGGCAAGCATGAAGACAGCAGCGTATGCGGACGCGGTCTGAATGAGCCGTTAAATGTCAAAGACATTGCGCTGATGAAATGGATGGGGGCGAATTCTTTTCGGGCATCTCATTATCCGTATTCAGAAGAAATGCTGAATCTCTGTGACAGGGAAGGGATTGTTGTGATCGGAGAGACGCCTGCAGTGGGACTGAATTTTCCTGATTCTCCGAAGGACTGGTACTGTGAGCTTTGCCGTACGAAGGAGCATCATGAGCAGGTCATACGGGATATGATTGCGCGTGATAAAAATCATCCGTGCATTGTCATTTGGTCGGTGGCAAATGAGCCGGATACGGCGGCAAGGCCGCAGAGCGCTTATGATTATTTCAAACCGCTGTACGATCTGGCACACGCCTGTGACCCGCAGAACCGCCCGGTGACAGTTGTCGTATGCAATAATGATTATGTCAAGGACCAGGTTGCACCGGCGATGGATGTGATTTGTATGAACCGCTACTATGGCTGGTATATTTTTGGAGGAAATCTGGAGGCTGCCGGGTCAGCGATGAAGTCTGAGCTGGAATACTGGAAGGAGAAAAAGAAGCCAGTGATCTTGACGGAATATGGAGCGGACAGTGTGGCAGGCCTTCATAATGTAGTGCCGGGGATGTTCAGTGAAGAATACCAGACGGAATATTATCAGACGATCAACAGTGTGCTTGACCAGTATCCGTTTGTCGTCGGCGAGCATACATGGAACTTTGCAGATTTTGCGACGATTCAGGGTCTGATGCGTGTTGACGGCAATAAGAAAGGGCTTTTTACAAGGGAGCGTCAGCCGAAGATGGCGGCACATTATTTTAAAAAGCGGTGGAAAGGCATTCCAGACTTTGGATATAAATGATGTGCAGAACGAAATGCTCCATCCGGACAGAAATTGCAATTTTATGTCTGTCCGGATGGAGTATTTATTCTGTACTTCTTTCTGCCAGCCTTATGGCTGATATGATCGGTACAATCAGTATGCCGCAGAGGAAATTGCTGACTCCATGCATAAAATCCCACGGCAGTCCCGCCAGAATCCATGCAGTCATGCCCTTAAAAGTAAGTCCGAATAGAATCGCCTGTGCCGGAGCATATAGTGTTCCATATAAAAAGCCGTGCAGGGCACATACTGCCATATATATGGCTGGCGCAATTCTTTTGGGCAGTTTTTTCGGAAGAAGCATCACAATTCCCCATAAGACAGTCCATATATAGAGATAGGGAATCCACCAAAATGCAAATCCGCTGAAAAAACCTGTTAATAAGACAAAAGTGTATATTGGATATAATGCCTTCTTCCGGTAAACAACGGTGATTGCAATGATAAATACACCGATCAGATGGATATTCGGTGCAAATTCCATAATCAGCTTCGAGGCATACATCAAGGCACCGAGCATGGAAAATATCGCAATTTCTCTGGTGGTCAGCTTCAAGCTTTTTCTACCTTAAATAAATAGCTGTCGCCTTCGGTAATTGGAGTGGAATCGACACCTGTCTGCGCATACTCATCATTGATATAAAATGCCCAATATGTTCCATTCTTGTCAGCGTCAGCCGTAATGCCGTTTACAGTCTTTACATAGAGGCCGTATTCACCGTCTTCCCCTTCGATCAGCTCAAGTTCAAGTAATGCTTCGCCGACAGTTTCTTTGTCAGTGTGGATTTCAAACGAGGTTTCGTTTCCATCAGAATCAGCTACGGTGAAAGTAAACTGTGTGCTTCCTTCACCCAGAACGCGGCTGTCTGCCTGAGTATCAGAGTCAGTTCCAGAAGTCTGGGAATCATCTGTACTGTTTTCAGACTGGGTGTCTGAGTCATTTCCGGAAGTCTGGGAATCATCTGAGATACTGTTATCAGACTGAGTGTCAGAGTCAGTTCCAGATGTCTGGGCTTTATCTGCATGATCTGCCTGGGTGTCTGCCACCTGTTCTGACGCAGGGGCTCTGCCTTCGTTTGAACTGCCATTACAGCCTGTTGTAAGAAGCGCTATAGCCACAATCAGCGCGATACAAAGAATGAATGACGATATTTTTTTCTGTACGCATGTTTTCATATTCGTTCTCCTTTGATTTATTTCCTCTAAAGCCGGTGCTCGCAGCTGTAAGCAGAGGAGTTTGATTTGATGCCGGGTATTTCGGCTTGGCATCCGCTGTCCGGCCTTCTCAGAGCAGACTCCAATGGCTTTTCCCAGAGTGTGGCCTCTGGTCAGGGCGGCGGTGTTTTCTATAGATCTAATGTGCACATCATATTAAAAGTGCTTCGCACTAGATCATAAAGGTATGCCTTACGGCGACGGACTCGCGCAGGATTTTCACCTGCTTCCCCGGACAATCCGGTCATTATTTTAATATGAAACTGGTGTTCAGTCAATACTTATGTAAAAATTGTGGAGGTATGAAGTAACAGTTATGCCAAAGGCTGAACTGTTACGGTATGAAAAATGCTGTTGAGAAGTGTCAAAAGATGTGTTATAATCTCAAAAGAGCAATCGTGTTATAGGGTGCGTTGACCTCATTCTAAAAAGAATGGGGGTGATGCTATGAAAAAGAGAAAACAAAAGAAACATAAGATTCATATTTCTCTTATGGAGTTGCTGACATTTGGCATATTCCTTCTGGCATTGCTTACATTCGTTTTTACGTTTTGTAAGTAGCCTTACATAGCAAAAGCCATCCTGATACTTTGGCGAGTTGTAGGGTGGCATTGCTATCTATTCAACGGTCAACCCTTTGTGGGCGGTTGCTCTTTTTAATATCCATACTATAGCATATCTTAGATTTCATTGCAATAGCATTTTTCTATCTATTTGTCAAAACGGTAACAGTTCAGATAGGGTGTTACATATTGGCTAGCCGAACGCCGGGAGAGAGAATCCGCCCGGTCTGCCGACGTCCGTTCCAGAATGCAAGAAGCCCTAAGTATTCTGCATTTATGCTGTGGCACCGTACGGTCGCGGCACCTTTAGCTGCTGACATTCAGTCAGGGCGGACTAGGTGCCGCGACCGTACGGTGCCACAGCGTAAAAACAGAATACTTAGGGATTCTTGGCATTCTGGAAAAGTCACCGGAAGACGGGACAGCTCCCCTCACCCGGCGTTCGGGTATCCATAAATGTAACACCCTATCTGAACTGTTACTCAAAACGTCTTTGAAAATGGATATATTGCAATCGGCAGGCTTTTGTCTATAAAAAAGCAGACCGCCAATTTGAGACAGTCTGCTTACGGAAAAAGCATGTTATAAGGAAGGTTTTTTCGTGTTGTGAGCTATCTGGCCAGAATCTGGACGATTTCACCAGCATACATCGTATGCAGATCACCGTCAGCATACCATTGATCTTTAATAGTGGGGTCAAGGAATTGTTCCGGCAGTATTGGCGTTGCTGACATTTTCTTACAGCAGATTACGAAATTGCCTTCGTCAATAAATGGTATTTCTTCAAAATAATTAATATTCATTTTGGATGTCTTAAACTTATCCTCCCGTCTGCCTGAAACGATTCCAAAATATTTCATGGCAGATTTATAGGAACTGTCAAAAAAAGTAAGAGAAAAATAATCACTATTATCAATGAGCTCCTTTGTATAGCGGCTGTCCCTTACAAAGATGAATGCAGTATTTTTGCCCCAGAGAACACCAACACCTCCCCAGCTGGCTGTCATGGCATTGATTCGGTCTCCATCTTTGGCTGTAATCAGCATCCATTCTTTTCCGATTTTTGTAAATGGGTCGAATTCTATAAGATCGACCGGATAAGGCTGAAATGCGTGCATTATTATCGACTCCTTTCCTACACTTTTATAACAGCACGATTATATTATAACTGCTTGTGGGAGAAAAGACAATAACAGGATATTTGTTTTTTTACAGTCCGGATAAAGTGTTACATTATGGGTACCCGGACGCCGGGTGAGGGGAGCTGTCCCGTCTTTCTGTGACTTTTCCAGAATGATAAGAATCCCTAAGCATTCTGTTTTTACGCTGTGGCACCGGACGGTCGCAGCACCTAGTCCGCCCCGGCCAAAGGCCGGAAGCTAAAGGTGCCGCTTCGGCTTCGCCGCCTGTGTATCAAACAGAATACTAAGGG
>CANDMV010000038.1 GCA_947385875.1 uncultured Eubacterium sp.
AAGAGCAGCAGGCTTATGAGCAAAAGCTGAAAGAGCAGCAGGCTTATGAGCAAAAGCTGAAAGAGCAGCAGGCTTATGAGCAAAAACTGAGAGAGCAGCAGGCCTATGAACAGCAGCCTGAGGCGCGAAGAGTCTATGAAGCTCAAAGTCATGGCTCTGGAGGTATGCAGCAGAAGGGCTATATAAAGCGGGATTCATCCTCAGGCTCTGCAGATTCTGTACAGCTTGCAGCAGAAAATATGCGCCAGTCCATGAAGTTTACTAGAAAGAATACGATAGAACAGCAGGAACATGACCCGATGGATGACTGGGAGGTAGAGCCGGTCAGCCGCAGAAATCAGAAATCGGGCAGGAAAAAACGCAGCCTCGCGCAAGAGGATATGGAAATCATGGATCTGAATGATTTATAAGGAGGAAAAATGAATGCGCAAACCATATACCGCAAAGGCGAAGAAAGCCTTAGATCTTGCGGGAAAAATATCAAAGAATTTACAGCATAATTATATAGGGACAGAACATATATTATTAGGGCTGATTCAGGAAGGCACAGGTGTTGCAGCACAGATTCTGTCAGATAACGGTGTAGAAGAAAACCAGCTCCTTCAGCTGATCGAAGATCTGATTGCTCCGTCTTCTGACATAGCTGTAGCAGAGCGAGACGGCTATACGCCGAAGACCAGCCTGATTCTGGATATGGCAGTATCCGAAGCAGAGCGCTTTCGAAGTGAAAACATCGGAACAGAGCATCTGCTGCTGGCAATTATTAAATCCGTTGATTGTGCAGCATCCCGCTTGATGAATACGATGAATGTCAATATGCAGAAGATGTATATAGACATTTTAGTGGCTATGGGTGAGGATACCAATCTTTATAAAGAAGATTTTCAAAATGGAAAGCCTATCCGCAGAAGGGGTGAAGCTACATCCGTATTGGATCAGTATTCCAGAGACCTGACCCGGATGGCGGCAGAAGATGATCTGGATCCTGTCATCGGCAGAGAGCAGGAGATCGAAAGGGTCATACAGATTTTAAGCCGGCGCGGAAAAAACAATCCCTGCCTGATCGGAGAGCCGGGTGTCGGCAAGACTGCCATAGTAGAAGGGCTGGCGCAGCGTATTGTGTCCGGCGTGGTGCCGGATACGGTGTTAAATAAACGTGTCGTGACCTTAGACCTTTCCGGCATGGTAGCCGGTTCCAAATACCGTGGAGAATTTGAGGAACGCATTAAGAGGGTGATTCATGAAGTGACCTCTGCGGGAAATGTGATATTATTTATCGATGAAATACACACGATTATTGGGGCCGGAAGTGCAGAAGGCGCGATCGATGCATCCAATATTTTAAAGCCTGCGATGGCGCGGGGAGAAATACAGCTCATTGGGGCGACCACCATCGAAGAATACCGTAAATATATCGAGAAGGATGCTGCTCTGGAGCGCCGTTTTCAGCCGGTTATGGTAGAGGAGCCGTCTGTCGAGCAGACGATCGACATTTTGAAGGGACTTCGCGGGCAGTACGAATCGCATCATCAGGTAGAGATTTTAGACAGCGGCCTGGAAGCGGCGGCGAAGCTGTCAGCTCGATATATCAATGACAGGTTTCTGCCGGATAAGGCAATCGACCTTATTGATGAGGCTTCTTCCAAGGTACGTTTGGGCGGGATTCCGATGCCGGAGAAGCTGGGTGAATTAGAGCAGCAGCTGCGCGAGCTAGCAGAAAAATTAGAACAGGCTTTAATTGATCAGAAATTTGATCTGGCCAGCGAAATAAAATCAGAGCGCGATCAGTATAAAAATGATTATGAGAAGCTGCTCAAACGCTGCCAGAAAAATAATTCGAAAAAGAAGCTGACTGTGGGAGAAAATGAAATAGCAGACGTAGTAGCTGGATGGACGAAAATTCCAGTCAAGAAACTGACAGAAGGCGAATCGGAGCGGCTTCAAAAAATGGAAAAAATACTGCATCGGCGTGTCATCGGACAGGAAGAGGCAGTCAGTGCCGTATCCAGAGCAGTCAGGAGGGGCCGCGTAGGGCTTAAAGACCCAAACCGTCCAATCGGCTCGTTTCTCTTCTTAGGCCCGACCGGCGTAGGCAAGACAGAAATCTCAAAGGCTCTGGCGGAAGCGATGTTCGGCGATGAGCAGGCAATTATACGTGTCGATATGTCGGAATATATGGAAAAGCACAGTGTATCAAAGCTGATCGGCTCCCCGCCCGGATATGTAGGGTATGACGAAGGCGGACAGCTGAGCGAAAAAGTACGCCGTCATCCGTATTGTGTCATTTTGTTTGATGAAATCGAAAAAGCTCACCCGGATGTATTTAATATCCTGCTTCAGGTGTTAGATGACGGGCGGATTACCGATGCTCAGGGACGCAGGGTTGATTTTAAAAATACAATCATTATCATGACATCGAATGCAGGGGCACAGGCTATTGTCGAGCCGAAAAAGCTTGGATTTGCCTCCAAGGAAGATGAAAAGCATGACTATGAGCGCATGAAGAGCGGAGTTATGGAAGAAGTGAAGCGTATATTTAAGCCGGAGTTCATAAACCGTATTGATGAAATACTGGTGTTCCGTATGCTTAACAAAGATGACATGAAAAAGATCGTTGCGTTAATGACCAAAAATCTGGTGGAACGATGCAGGATGCAGATGGGTATTCAGCTGGTAATCCGAGATACGGCTAAGAGCTATGTGGTAGATAAAGCCTATGATCCGAAGTTTGGGGCAAGACCGCTGCGCCGTATGATACAAGTTGAGATCGAGGACAAGCTGGCGGAAGAAATCTTATCAGGATCCATTAAAAAAGGTGATACAGTAGCGATTGGGACAAAAAATAAGAAGATTCACTTTTCCAATCAAAATCATGCAGCAGAATCACTGGAATAGTGCTTAATTAGTTACTTTTTACAGCACAGCCGCTTTTGGTGTGGGTGTGAACTGTACCCCCACACAATTAAATTAAACACGAAAAAAAGATAAAAACAGTGGCGCATCACATCAGAATATTGTATAATATGACTATCTTGTTAAGCACACTAAGTACACAAAGGAAACTGGAGGATAAAAGAAATGAGTGTAATTAGCGAATTAATTCGGACAGAGCAGGACGGAAAAATCAGTTTTGGAGATTATACCTTAGCTTCTAAGACGAAAAAGGATAATTTCGTGCATGGTACAGACAAATACAAGGTCAAGACGTTCCGTGAGATTACGAAGCTGGAATGCAACGGTATGTTTGTCTATGAATCCGTACCGGGGACAGCAGTGAATAGTCTGGATCTGACAGAAAACGGGGTGTCCTTTCAGGTAGAAGGTCCAAAGGATGCAGAGATTACTTTGGGATTAAGCGATTCTACAGAGTATGAAGTGCTTATCAATGGCGAGAATGCAGGTACCATGAAGACAAATCTGGGCGGCAAGCTGACAGTAAGCGTAGAGCTGGAGGCAGATCATCAGACCGATGTTACAATCAGAAAGAAATAATTAGAAATAATTAGAAAGAAGTAATATGGCAAAAGCGAAAACAATTTATTTCTGTCAGGAATGCGGTTTTGATTCGTCCAAATGGATGGGACAGTGTCCTGGCTGCGGACAATGGAATACGTTTGTAGAAGAAAAAATAGAATCAAAGCGGAGTACCGGAGCTTCAAAAAAGCTCCAGTCCGCTCAGCCGGTAGCATTGTCACAAATTGAAATGAAGCGGGAGGAACGTTTTACCAGCGGGTTTCCGGAACTGGATCGTGTGCTGGGAGGCGGGATTGTACCCGCTTCTATTGTTCTGGTAGGCGGAGATCCGGGTATCGGCAAGTCTACGCTGCTGCTTCAGGTCTGCCGGAATCTGAGCGCGCAGAATATTTCTGTGCTGTATATATCGGGAGAAGAATCTCTGCAGCAGATTAAGCTGCGCGCACAGCGGATTGGTACGTTTACAGACAGCCTTTCGCTGCTTTGTGAGACAAATCTGGAAGTGATTGACGGTGTGCTCCGCAGAGAAAAGCCGCAGGCAGTCATCATAGACTCGATTCAGACGATGTATAGCGAGATGATCTCCTCTTCACCAGGCAGTGTCTCTCAGGTGCGGGAAGCGACAGGAGCATTTATGCAGCTGGCCAAAGGTCTGGGCATTACGATCTTCATAGTCGGCCATGTGACAAAAGAAGGCGTGGTGGCAGGGCCGCGTGTCTTAGAGCACATGGTGGATACCGTGCTTTATTTCGAAGGAGACCGACATGCGGCTTATCGGATTCTGCGAGGAGTCAAGAACCGTTTTGGCTCGACAAATGAAATCGGCGTGTTTGAAATGCGTGAGCAGGGACTGATCGAGGTGGCAAATCCATCTGAGTATATGCTGAGCGGCAAGCCGAAGGATGCATCCGGTTCTGTTGTTGCCTGTTCTATGGAAGGAACGCGTCCGATTTTATTAGAAGTGCAGGCGTTGGTATGCCGCAGCAACTTTGGCATTCCCAGAAGGACGGCAGCGGGGACGGATACGAATCGCGTGAACCTGCTGATGGCAGTATTGGAAAAAAGGCTGAATCTGCGTCTGGGTGAATGCGATGCTTATGTAAATATAGCGGGAGGTATTAAAATGAATGAACCGGCACTGGATCTGGGAATTGTGCTGGCGATTATATCCAGTTATAAAGAACGTTGTATCGATGAAAAGACGATTTGTTTTGGAGAAGTCGGATTGAGCGGAGAGGTGCGTGCTGTGAATATGGCAAAACAGCGGATCTTAGAAGCACGCAAGCTGGGATTTACGACATGTATTCTGCCGAAGGTCGCCATAGATTCACAGACCAATATAGATGGGATTACTTTAATCGGAGTGGAGAATGTCCGGGAAGCTGTGGCGAAGATTTTATAAGAATGCGGGGTTTTTGTATCTTGCATATTTTGTCGTGAATGTCATATCCTGCCGGACTGGCTGTTGGTTTATCGTATTGATGATGATGTCTGGATCACATAGCTATTTGTCTGGCAGATGATCTTAAAATTCTTTAGGCTATATTAGGAAAAACGCCCAAAAAAATGTGATTTTGGCGTTTTTCTTTTTGTTATTTATTCAAAAGAAAATACTTCAATAAATTGTCAGAATGATTTATAATATATATTCGAAAGGCATTCCAAATAAAACGTGTGCCGTAACCGGGGAGCACAAAAGATGGGAGAGCCTTTTGTATTTGTTCGTAACAGTCCAGCTCAGTACTTTGCATTAACTGTAAAGTACGTACCCAACGGGCATGATATAAAAACGTCTAAATTATGCCAAGAGGGAATCCGGCACTTCGTTAAAGGCGAACTTTCAAGGAACCGGATTCCGTTACAGTGAAGCCGAAGGCTGAACTGTAACATTTGTTCAGCTTTAGGAATAGTTTTTATTTGTATAACAGGATTTGAAAAGGTAATAGCTGGACACGAAAAAATAAGGGAGTCAGTAATAGAAGAAAGGAGGCGAGGGTATGTTTGAATTTTTAAGGAGAAAGACTTCCGGTAAACCAAAAGCAGCAGTATTCGTTGATTATGAGCATTGGTATTATGGGT
Source organism: uncultured Eubacterium sp. (assembly GCA_947385875.1). Lineage (GTDB taxonomy): Bacteria > Bacillota > Clostridia > Lachnospirales > Lachnospiraceae > Eubacterium_J. Next base: position 5,554 of record CANDMV010000038.1, read on the forward strand.
ATCACAATAAGGTGCAGATGAAGCCGAATGTGGAGGAATGGATTGAAGAGCTGAAGCAGGAATATGATGTGCATAAGCTGTATATATTTGGAGATTTTTCTGAACCTAAAATCGGCACCGAATTAGAGAAGCTGAAAGTGCTTACTGACAATGTGGTTCATACGGCAAGCACGAAAGAGGGCGTAGACAAAGATTTCACAGACATAATTATTCTGGATACAATATACCGAAGTATGGCAGAGAAAAATGATGATGAAGTATATATTCTATTTACGGGCGATGCTCATTTTACAAAAGTAGTGGAATATCTAAAGGAAAAAAATAAGAAAGTAATCATCTATGGAGTGAGATTTGCATTCAGCAATGCATTAAAATCTTCTGCGACTAGCTATGTAGAGATGCCGAGGCAGGAACAGGAGCGCAGCCATTACAATGATTTGATATTAATTAGCCTGGATCGGCTGAGAAAGAAAAATGCGTCAAGAAAGCCATCATATTGGAAAACGATTGACAGCGTAGCTTCTTATAACCGTGTATCAAAGGCGCGTGTCAAGACAGCATTAGATGGAATGATTAACCAGAAATATATCGAAGTTATTTCTAAAAAGGCAGGCAGAGAACGCGAATATACTCAGCAGCTGTTAGAAGTAGACTGGGCGCAGCTGCAGGAAGATGGTTTATGGGAGCCGGTAGCCAGATAAGAACTGTAAAAGCGGGGTTTGATTTGCTGAAGAAATGAAAGAAATGTTTTAAACGACCATAATAAAATATCATTAAAAGTACGAATTCAGAAAGTGCTTGTGTACCCGTGAGCAAGTAGTTTTTTCAGATTCATTGGCACTCCGGCAATCATAGTGCTTGCGAGTATCATAATGGGGTGTTATAAATATTTGAATAAAATAGTTTTTATGTAAGGAAGAATAAATCAAGGGGCTGCCGCATTAAGAATAGTGTATGCAAGAAAAGTAGTATGTGAAAACATTCTACATATTGTATAGATTATCTTACATGCGGCAGCCCCTTTTGGAGGAGTACAATGAATACAGTATATGCATGGCTGATTATCAATGGATTTATACATTCAGAAAAGTTCCAGCAGATTTTTGAATGGCTGGTGCTGGCCGCAAAAAAGCAGGGCTGTGAACTAGAGGTTAAGACAAATGCACAGCTGCTGCCGAAGCTGGTAATGGGAGAAAGGTTTATATTAGAAGAGAAGAGGCGGCCGCAATTTGCTCTATTCTGGGATAAGGACGTGCATTTGGCCAGATTGTTGGAAAAAGCGGGCATCAGGCTTTTTAACAGTGCTGACGGCATTGAAATCTGCGATGACAAAGCGAGGACTTATTTGGAGCTGTTAGGAAGCGGCATCCGTATGCCGCGGACAGTGATAGCGCCCAAAACATTTCGACCGGAGGGATTTTCTGAGTTTGATTTTTTGGAAGAGGCAGAACGGAGCATCAGTTATCCTATGATTGTAAAAGAATGCTATGGCTCTTTTGGTCAGCAGGTTTACCTGGTGAAGAATCGGGAAGAAATGCTTCAATGTCTGCACAAAATCTGTAATCGTCCCTGTCTGTTTCAGGAATTTATTACTTCTTCTAAGGGAAGAGACATTCGGATTCAGATGGTCGGGAATCAGGTCGTGGCTGCAATGTATCGTTTTCATGAGCATGATTTCCGCGCGAATATTACAAATGGAGGCAGCATGAAGGCATACGAGCCGTCGAAGGCGCAGATTGAGATGGCGCAAAAGGTGATGCATGAGCTGAGACTGGATTTTGCGGGAGTGGATATTTTATTTGGCGAGGATGGAGAACCTGTGCTGTGTGAGGTTAATTCAAATGCACATTTTGTTAATATCTGGAAATGCACGGGAGTGAATGCGGCGGATGAGATTGTTCGATATTGTATGGAGAAGGCATTGATTTAGCGGTACGGATTTGTCGTGAAGATGAATTATTTTGGTTCTAAATTAGGAGTGGAATATGGCTGATTATAGGATAAATCTTAAAGGGGCAAAAAGGCGCAGAAAGTGTCATGGCTGGATTTTATATGCGAAGGGAGATCGTGGATTGAATCCGCATTATGTAGATTTATATTGCAGAGCTTGTGAAAAATATGGTATGTCGGTGGAACTGGGAATATGCACGTGCAGCCGGACGCAGGAAGAGAGCGGTCAGAAGCAGAGCAGCCGGACGCAGGAAGAGAGCGGTCGGAAGCGAAGCAGCAGGATGCAGAAAGACGGCCGGATGCAAGAAGATCAGAACGAATCAGCCGGTCAGCCGTTGAGAGAAGCTGTCAGTATAGAAAGGCCTGCATTTGTAGTGAATCGTACAAGGGACTACCTTATTGCAGAGATCTTGGAAGAGCTCGGAGTATGTGTATTTAATAATTCGAAAGTGACAGAGCTTGGCAATGACAAGGCGAAAGCATATCGTTATATGGAACAGAAGCAGATTCCGATCATGGCGACTGTATATGATTCAGGCAGAAATCCGGGATCAAATATGCTGGAAATATACGATTCAGGCAGAAATCCGGGATCAAATATGTTGGAAATATATGATTCAGGCAGAAATCCGAAATCAAATATAGTGAAAGTATATAATGAGGGCAGGAAGACAGAATCAAATATGTTAGAAGTACATGATTCAGGCAGAAATCCTAAGAATCATCTGACTGTATATGATGTAGATTTAAAGTCAGATTTGGATATGTCAGCTGCATATAATAAGGACATAGAGTCAATACCGTATCCGGCGATTATTAAATCCTGCAGCGGGCATGGCGGAAGCGAAGTATATTTCATTCAGGATGCTAAAGCACACAGAGAATGGATAGAGCACAGCTGTCAGGCAGGCCGGGCATATGTCCTGCAGCAGGCAGCTTCAGATCTGGGGAAAGATGTGAGGGTGTATGTGGTTGGAAATCGGATTACAGCTAGCGTATTGAGGATATCGGATAAGGATTATCGCAGTAATTACTGTCTGGGAGGACAGGTTAGGCTTTATGAGCTGTCACAGGAAGAGCGTGATTTGGTACAGAGGGTCATATCAGGACTTTCTATTGGAATGGCAGGCATAGATTTTATTTTTCATGATGGCAGGATGGTATTTAATGAAATAGAAGATGTGGCAGGAGCCAGAGGGCTGTATTCATTGACGGATTATGATCTTGTAGATGATTATGTATCTTATATTCGTGAAAAGATTTGAAGGTGAAAAGAATGATTCTGCCATTCGGGCTTCCATTGTTCTTCATAGGAAGATCATTACAATTTCATGTATAAAAGTGGATACGGATTGCCCTGCTCGTCATGGGCTGTCCGTTTGTATACATGAAATCCCATATGCTCATAAAAACCTTTCGCAAGCGGGTTCTGTTCATTGACTGCCAATTTGTTGACTGAATAGTTTTCAATCCCATACTGGAGCAGGGTTCTTCCCAGACCCCTTCCCCGCTCTTCGGGTGCAATAAAAAGCATTTCAAGTTTTTGTTCCTCAATCCCCATAAACGCAACAGGGCAGTTGTCTTTGTTTTCGGTAATTATCAAATGTGCAATTCCATTCAAAGCCTGTGGGACATACTTTTTTATTTCTTCCACTTCATTCTCTGATAAAAACAGATGCGTTGCCTTAACGGATTTTTCCCATACAGCGATTAACTGTTCTGTCAGTGATGGTGTTATCTCTGCAGCTTCTAAAATCTTCATTTGCTCCTCCGTAACTGTTAGCATAATTTTCAGCTTTCAATATAATATCATATAACCGGGAATATTGAAAGAGTAAGTCTTACGATACACAGGCGACATCTTTAGCTTTCGGCCGGGCGAACTGGGTGCCGCGACCGTCCGGATTTTTTCGGCTGCATTATTGATTTGCAGGGGTGTTGGCGGTATAATAGAGCTGATAGTCGTTTCGATTTTTTAAGAAAAGGAACTACGAATCAACCATCAAATAGACGCAATCTATGCAAGACAGTCGGCTGACAAAAAGGACAGCATTTCTATTGAAAGCCAGATTGAGTTATGCAAATATATGAATATGTAATATTTCAAGAAAAGGAGAGAACATGAGGTTATCATCTTTTATTTATTTTGCAAAATTTGGTGTAAGAACAATCCTGTTTCGAAAAAAAGACCCCATTCTCGGCACGGTGATTCTGACAGACCAGTGCAATCTGAGCTGTCGGCACTGTTCAGTCAATAATATTACTTCGGTGATTTATCCATATAACCAGATTCAAAATGAAATGAAGCAGTTACATGATAGGGGTGTTCGGATTCTGTTTTTTTGCGGCGGGGAGACTTTTTTGTGGAGAGACGGAGAAAAGAATCTGCGCGATCTTGTGAGGGAAGCAAAGCAGATGGGGTTTTTGATTGTAAATGTGGTTACAAACGGCACATTTCCGATTGACCTGCCAGAGGCTGATTTAATACTTCTTAGTCTGGATGGGGATAAAAAGCACCATAATAAGATCCGGGGAGATACTTATGATACGATTATGGAGAATATTAAAAACGCATCTGCGGATAATATTTGTTTTTACATGGCAATTAATCGGATTAACAAAAGCTGTATCAAAGACGTATGCAGGGCTGCTCGTGATCTGAGTAATGTCCGTGCAGTTTCTTTTAATTTTCATACTCCTTATCCAGATACAAAAGAGCTGGCATTGAGCAGAGAAGAGAAAGCAAAATGCTGCCGAATTATCACGAGGATGATGAAAAAAGGAGCACCAGTTTTTAATCTGAAAAGTGCTTTTCCATATCTGATTACGAATTCATTTCCTACACCGTGCTATCAGTGCGTGGTGATAGAAAATGGGAGGCTGAGCACCTGTGGACGCTGTATCGATCTTCCGGGCTTGTGTGAGAAATGCGGGTATTTTTTTGTAGCTGAATATACGCTGTTGTTTCGCGGAAATATCAAAATTATATTTGAAATGCTGCGTACATATTTAAAATATATATAACAGATCAGCTGCTTTATAAATGATAGAGAGAAGAGATATTTTGTTTGAATACAAATTAATGATATAGAGAAGAGCGAATAGCAGAGGACAAATTAGTTTGAGATATATAAAATGATATAGAGAAGAGCGGATAGCAGGGGACAGAAGGAAGAAATCATTAGTTTCGTACATATATAAAATAATATGGCAGATATGCTGCTTGCGGATAAGGGGAAAATCAATGAGTATCATTACAGATTTAACAAGGATGTGGCTGACCAGATCAACAAAGCCTTTTGCATTTAAAAATGAATATGACCAGAAGCTGCCGTATCAAAGGTGTGAAAATCTGGGCCTGTATGTCCACATTCCATTCTGCAGAAGAATCTGCAGCTTTTGCCCATACTGTAAAGAGTTATATGAAAAGGAAAAATGTGACCGTTATATCGATGCACTGATTAAAGAGATTCGAATGGTCGGCAGTAAGGACGGTCAGAAAAAGCAAGTTACGAGCTTGTATTTTGGCGGCGGCACTCCCGCTCTCGCGGCGGATAGAATGAAGGAAATCATAACAGAAATCCGCAGATCTTTTGTCATAACAGAGGGAATCGGCGCAGAGCTTCATCCGGAAAATGTGAAGGTTCCTGTCCTCCGAGCGCTGAAAGAGGCAGGTGTATCGAAGATCAGTATCGGAATCCAGTCGTTTTCTCTAAAATATCAGTCGGTCTTAGGGCGGAAACCGATTGATGTATCCGCAATGGCTAAGGCATTAGAGGAAGTGTCTTTTGAAACGGTATCTATGGATTTTATATTTGCGCTTCCGAAACAGACATTTGATGACTTAAAGTCTGATATTGATCTGGCTTTTGCCAATGGCGCGAACCATATCGCGGTCTATCCGTTCATTGATTTTACATTTACTGACAGTTCTGTTCGGGCTATGTCGAAAAAGAAAAAGAAGCAGCTTCTGGATGCTGTGACAAATTATTGTCTGGACAAAGGATATGTCCGCAGTTCCATCTGGACTTTTTCAAAAGGGCAGGATGTGAAGTATTCTTCTATGACAAGGGATCATTTTTTAGGGTTTGGCTGTTCGGCGACGACGCTTTTGAAAAAACAGTTTAAGATCAATACATTTTCAGTAGAAGAATATATCAAACGAATAGACAGCCATCAGCTTCCGACATCGCTGACGCTGCGTTTTACGAGACGGCAGAGGATGGTTTATTATTTGTTCTGGACGGCGTACAGCACCAAAGTAAGGGCAGAGGATTTCGAGAAATTCTTTGGCGTTTCGCTTGAACGTATGTATGGATGGGAGCTGCAAATGGCAGAGCTGCTGGGGTTTGTGACGAAAAAGGATGGCTGTTACCAGATGACATTAAAAGGGGCATTTTATTATCATTATTATGAGAACTTTTATACGCTGGCTTATATTGATAAAATGTGGGGGATTATGAGAAAAGAGGCATTCCCAGAGCGTATAGAGCTTTAAAAATCACTGCGCCCTGCCTTCTCTAAGACGCAGTAGAAAATATCTTTTTTTATGGGTCTGCACTGTCTGAAGCTTCGCGAAATGTTTGGAATGGCTCTTTTTTATAAAGATCTAAGAAGGCATGGAAGCTTTATCAAATAAACTGATATAAGGGTATACGTTGTGGAAGCCCTTGAAGGCGGCAAATAAAAAATAGGCACCGCCAGACAGCATAAATAAAAGCAGCACGCAGCGTCTTCGGATTCCATGCGCTTCGCTGCCTGTGTCTGTATCAGAGTAAGAAGCAGCGATTTCCGGGACTGCGATTAAAGAAAATACAAATGGATAGATAGAAAAACGTTCTAATATAAAATGCTTTGTGATAAATACACTAATGAGCAGATTATAAAGCGCGCTGTTGAGATAAATTGTGCGGTGGATGGGATTTGTGACAGCATGACGGAACACATAAATAAAAAGTGCGTAGATCAATGATGGCACAGCGTATTCCCATGTGCTGGAATTCCAGAAATATGTCTCGGTGTACACGGCATATTTTTCAGGAAGAACTGGCTGTATCAAAGTGAACAGCGGGTCAAAAAAAAGATAAATCAAGGCGGCGGATACAATCAGTATTGTCACAAACCGTGCTGAATTTTTTCGGGGCAGCAGAAAATACAGCGGTAATACAAACAGTAATGAATTGTGAAAAAGGCCGCCGATCACTGATAGGATTAGAAAAGGAACGAGTTTTCTGCTTTTTAAGTATGGGAAGGCAATGAGAAAAAAAGCTGCCGCGATGGACTGCCTGATCAGGTTCATATTATATGCAAAAAATTGCAGCGTGATATACAGATAAACGCTCAGCCAGGGCAGCTTTGAATAATTGTAAATAAAACGCATCCATACGAAAACTAAGAACATATTTACGAAAATCAGAAAATAAGGAAACGGAAATCCAAACAAACTGAAAAATTTGCATACAATAAAATAAAGCGGTTCAAATAAATGATCATGCAGTATATCATAGAATGTCATAGTGGAAGTGATTTCGTAGATATTTCGATAGGAAAAATAATCAAAACCAATGGCATATCGAAATGAGGCGATTGCTGTGAGCACTATGAATGCTGCTGCCAGATAAAGGGCGGAAGTATTTTTTTGAGGCCTTTTTTCTGTGCCTTTTTCTGTCAGATAATATCCAAGAGTAGTGAGAGAGAGGATTGTAAAATAGTAAACTGCCATACTGCATTCCTTTCTATTGCAGATGCAGGCTTCCTGTTTGATTTATAGGAAGCCTGCTTGATGTCTATAATAAGCTATACCATAATAGATGCCTTAAATGCTGTGGTTTGTGTTTAATTATAATAAATGCTTTTATTATAATAGCTGTTGTTAGTTAATATTAATGCTTTGTGAATGAATGTCATAACAGTTCAGTCAGACCGGCATTGCGTTATTTGGCATTTTGATAAAATTATATTACTGTGTGATAGAGGTTTTGGTTACCACAAAGGTAGGTGTTACATTAAATGTCGCGCTTTCTGAGACATCCTGTCCCAGTGTCCCGACAACGTACATAGCGCCTTCCTTATTGGCATCAAGGATTAAGACATTCAGATCCTGAGCTTCATTGGCGTGGAGCCATCTGGCGTGTGATAAATCAACAGGCATTTCGCCTTCTACGTCCTCCTGCTTGAATCCGATGGCAATCTGATTAGCATTGACAGTGCCGGTATTGCTCCAATCAACATTTGGCATTTTGTCTAAATTTACATTTGTATATGCGACATCTACCTGAACCGGAATGTTGGAATTGTTTTTTACATTGATTCTTGGTGAAATGACCTTATTTTGCGTAGAAAGGCTGTTGCTGATGTTGAATGGAACAAATGTAGGCATTGTAACCGAATAAATTGTCGGCTCAATCGTACCAACCATCTCCATCTGCCCGGAACTGCCGACAGGAATATCTCTGGTCGAAGTAACCTCGGCAGCATATGTAACGGTGGAAAATAGCAGTGATGCAGCTAACGTGAGCTGTAAAAATAGAGATTTTTTCTTCATTAGTGCCTCCTTATCTGCATCTATTATAGTATGTTTATATCTTTAATTTTGAACTGTGATAGAGATTTGAGCGCCAGTACGTCCGATATATTCATGGGTTTCTTCATCATATGCTGAAAAATAAGCGGTAGCATCATATGTTCCTTTTTCCAGCACCTTTTCCAGTTTGGCAGTTTCGATGTAAGTGCCGGGTTTTAGATATTTGGAAGCATAGATTTCTTCTTCGGTATCGTTGATTTGTATGCTTACTTGTAAGAGCTTGGCATTATTTCCGGGATTCTCGATCAGCAGGTTTCCTTTGGAAGTGCCGTCCAGAAATACGGGAGTGGAATTAATGGAAAATGCGATCATACTTTTGTCGAGCATATTTTGTAATTCGGATCTTCTTTCATCGATATCAATTCCAGGCATGATGCCTGTGGTAGCGTTATCGTCGTACATCAGGTTGTCAGGGGCAGGTTTTTTATAGAAAAGAAAGTAACAGATCGCTACAGTGACCGCGATAATCAGTAAGATGCCCATGATACTAAGGGTGCATTTTTTTGCTTTACTCATATAACATGATTCCTCCTTGGTGTAAGTATAAACATAATCAGGTTACGAAAATAATTATAAAATTACAAGCGATAAATGACAAGAAAAACTAATCGACAAATTTCGACATTGGTCGATAGGAGTAGAAATAAGCATCCGGCTGTGATATAATTGCTTCATCTGGAAGGAAGAGAAACAAAACGATATAACTTTTATCTTTCGGAAGATGAGAGTAAATCAGACGGGCTCCCAGAGCCGTATGCTTGCAGAGTATTTGGAGCTCTATCATCAAGACAGGGGGTATGCTGACGTTTGATTTTAATAAAAAGAAGCAGACGGGAGTGTCAGCAGGTGTCTGCAATGGGTAAAGAATCGAACAGCAATGCAAAGAAACTGGTTCAGTTCAGCCTTTGGCTTCACTGGCTGAAGCGTGTTCCTGACCCGTGAAAAATAAAGGATGAACTGCTGCGGTGCTGGAATTGATTTTTGATATGTTCACAGCATGGGAAATATGCTATACTCTAACATATGATGAAAAAGAGTGTGAAAGCAGCAGACAGATGAATCAATACAACGTTTTAAGCAGATAAATCAGTTTAAGAAGGAGGAGATTCGCAATGGACACAAAAACGAAGACTTATTCGTACAGTTTTGAAGAGTATGAGGATGGGAAAGGCCCGGACTGCATGGTGGAAGAGATGCTGTCAGACCCGGAATTTTCGAATTTGACAGAATTAATCATTGGAGACTGGGGCAATGCATGGGAGGATAGCTGCCAGGCTATTCTGGATGGCATTGCAGAGAATGCAGAGAGATTTTCACAGATTGAAAAATTATTTATTGGTGATATGGATTATGAGGAATGCGAAGTGTCGTGGATTCTGCAGGGAAATTACAGCAGATTGTGGGCAGCGCTGCCGCAGCTTAGGGAATTGACGATCAAGGGAAGCACAGATCTGGAGCTGGGTGAGATCTGCCATGACAATCTGGAGTCGCTTACGATTATTTGCGGAGGACTGCCAAAAGATGTCATTTTATCAATACAGAACGCGAAGATGCCGAAGCTGAAAAAGCTGCTTTTATATATTGGTATCGAAGATTATGGATTTGACGGCGATGCAGATTCGATCAAAGAGCTTTTAAAACAGGCAGATTTTCCACAGCTTGAGTATCTGGGAATTGTAGACAGTGAGATTCAGGATGATTTGGCACAGATTGTACTGGACAGTAAATATATGGGGCAGATTCATACGCTGGATTTATCACTTGGTACGCTGACGGATAAGGGCGGAAAGCTTCTTTTAGATAAGCTTCCTGCGTGGCCGAATGTGAAGAAGCTGGATGTTCATTTTCACTATCTGACAGAAGAAATGATGGACAAGCTGAAAGAGCTTCCGATCGAAGCGGATGTATCTGAAAGATATGAACCAGATGAATATCACGGCGAAATTTATTACAATGCGATGCTGACAGAGTGATGCGGCAAAGGAATATATGAATATATATACGGAGCAGCCGGCAGAGCTGGTGAAGGAAGATGGAAGACAGGCAGTGCTGATTGGCAATATGGGCACGAAACGGACGAATTATCTATGGCAGGCAGCGGAACAGGCGGGGCTTTCGATCATTCTATTGGAATGGCCAAAGCAGAACGTGTTAGATCCGGGGGATCTGATGGATTCGTGCCCGGATGGCGGGCAGTGGCAGAAATTTGCTCAGCAGTCAGAGTGTATAGAATCTTTTGTCAAAATAGATCCTCCTTTGTGGGACAGTTATTTATTGGAAGATCTGGATACTCTGGCGGGCAGCTATAAAATGCGGCTCGAAAAATTAGCATATATGGCAGAGACTTCTAAAATAGAGTTTTTAAATCATCCGCTGACGATTGTGGAGCTATTGAATAAGCGGGCTTGTAAGGCGAAGCTGGCGCAAGCGGGTGTTCCTGTGACAGAAAGTGTCTGTTATGTGAAAGAGAATGACGTATGCCATAAAAGTGACTGTTATGAAAAAGAGAATGGCAGAAACTATACGAATGTCAGTTATGAGAAAAAGGATGAAAGACATCATGCAAGTGATTGTTATGAGAAAGAGAATGAAAGACACCGTACAAGTGACTGTTATGAAGAAGAAATTGGCAGACATCATAAAAGTATCTGTTCTGAAAAAGAAAACGGCAGATACGGCACACAGGAAATGGAGGAACAAAAGAGGATAGAATCTGTTCCATGCAGGCTTGAAAAACGGGCGGACAGCAGGAGCTTTACTGTAGAGAGCTTGTTAGAGCTGATGCGGCAGCGCAGGGTCTTTCAGGTTTTCATTAAGCCGGTAAGCGGTTCTGGTGCAGCCGGAGTGTCGGCATTTCGCTGGCAGCCGGTCTCCGGGCGTATGATGCTTTATACCTGCGCGCTGTTTTTGCCGGGAATCGGACTGGTGAATACAAAGCGTCTTCGGTGTTTTAAGGAGCCACAGGAAGTGTATACGTTACTGGAGCAAATCTTAAAATTGGACTGCATCGTGGAGCGGTGGTATGCTAAGGCTGAATATGAGGGACACTCTTACGATCTTCGGGCGGTAATGCAGGATGGCAGGCTGGATTTTCTTTTAGCGAGGCTTTCGAAAGGACCGATCACGAATCTGCATTTGAATAACCATCCAATGGCTGCGGCTGAACTGGGATTATCAGCTGCCGTTTTGGAAAATATTGAAGAGGTATGTAAGCAGGCTGTGGGGTGTTTTCAAGGGCTTAGAAGCGTGGGCATTGATATTTTGCTGGAAAAGGGGAAAAACATTCCTAGGATTATAGAGATGAATGCGCAGGGTGATTTGATCTATCAGGATATTTTTCATGAAAATATAATCTATCGGCATCAGGCTGACATCATGCTAAGATGGTGCGGTCAGCGTGAAAATTTAAGGTACCATGGGTTTGATTTATAGCAGCTTTGCTGCAGCACGTTTTCCGGGCAGAGCAAGACCGGGGTGATATTCGTCTGTTTGCAGTGGGAAAGCTTAGTGGAGATGTGCAGCTGGTATGGCAGATAAAATCAGTGGAGCTTATAGGAAAAGTGAGAGCGATGCAGGAGACAGAAAGAAAAGAGTGGATTTTAGGAGTGCGGCAGGAGACGGAAAGAAATCAGAGTGTTTTAGGGGTACCGCGGGAGGAAACCGGAAGGGTTCCTTCAGTTGATATGACAGCGATCGTAGGGAACGCGGATATTTTATTCATTTGTCTGGATGCTCTGCGCTATGATGCTGCCATGCAGGAGGAGGCTGCGGGCGCTACTCCGGTTCTGAATCGGTATGGCTTCTGGGAAAAGCGTCAGGCACCGGGGAATTTTACCTATCCTTCTCATCATGCTATGTTTGCGGGGTTTCTTCCATGTCAGTATGATTTGAAAGATTTGGATGACCGTGAGCTGTTATTTTATCCTACGGCTATAGGGCTTAGGCGAAAGGTTCCCAAAGGGGCATATGCTTTTTGCGGCAGTACGATTATGGAAGGATTAGCGAAGGATGGCTATGATACATGGTGCATTGGCGGAGTAGCTTTTTTTGACAAGCGCTCTGATCTGGGGAAGGTATTTCCCGGCTATTTTCAAAAAAGCTATTGGAGGCCGTCTTTTGGATGTCAGGTAAAGGACAGTACAAAAAATCAGGTAGATTTTATCTTAAGTAAGGCTGCGGCAGCAGATCAGAATAAGCGTATTTTTTTGTATTTGAATATAGACGCGATTCATTATCCGAATTATTTTTATCTGGATGGAGAATCTCATGACAGCATAGACAGTCATGCAGCGGCATTGAGGTATGTGGATGGGGAGCTTGGGCGTTTATTTGACGGCTGGAAAGCTCTGCGTGAGGATACATTTGTGATCTGCTGTTCAGATCATGGGACTTGTTATGGAGAGGATGGATGCTGGAGGCATGGTCTGAATCATCCTATGGTGGATACGGTTCCTTATAAGCATTTTTTTCTATAAGCATTTAGCATTTTAAATAAGCATTTAAATAAGTATTTTTATAAGTATTTTAATTAAGTATTTCTCCATAAGCATGATTATTGAAAAATGATCTTATTCTTCAGAGCAAAAAAATTTGCCGGCAACGACTGCTTATAAGTGCCGATACCGGAAGCTGTAAGGAAAATTTTGTCGCTCGTCTAAAGGTTGTTCTGTTTAGATCGCATGTTTTCTTGTATTCATAATGTCAATTTATTGTTAGGCCTATTTTAGGAAATTGAGAAGCAGTCTATATGTGTAAAAGGGAGTATCGGAACTGTTTATACATATGAGGGGATTGAGATCTGCGATATTGCAGGATGGCTTTTGGAGGACTTCCAATACACGCTATTTTGTCGATCCCTCTATTGCAGCTGCGGCATTAGGACTTGGTCCGCAGGTCCTGATTGTGGATTTGAACACCTTTGAAATATTGTTTGAAGCAATGTGTGTCCGTGACTTAAGAGTATTTGCCGATGTATTGAGTGGAAGCGTGTATCATTATCGAGACAAAGCAGAATTGGAATGTGACGCGGTAATCCATTTACGCAATGGTTCCTATGGCCTGATTGAAATAAAACTTGGGGAGACAGATTGATTGAAGAAGGTGCCGAAAATCTCAAAAAATTAAGAAATAAAATTGACACAACCAAGATGAAGGCTCCAGCTTTTTTGATGGTGCTTATTGGAGTTGGTGATTATGCTTATCGGAGACAGGATGGTGTATATGTCGTTCCGATTGGCTATCTAAAGGATTAAATGTCTGGCATGGCGTGCAAGAAACATAATACGAAAACAAAAAGGCGGTATCAGAATGAACATTTTAATTATAGAGGACGATGCTGCAATCCGCCAGGAGTTAAAGCAGCTTTTGGAAAACTCATTATATCATGTAACAGCACTGGCTGAATTTGGGAATACCGCAGAAAGTATTCTGGAAATTCAGCCGGATTTGGTTTTACTGGACGTAAATCTGCCGATGGAATCAGGGTTTGAGGTATGCCGGAAGGTGCGGGAGAAATCAGATGTGCCGATTATTTTTGTAACCAGCAGGACGGATTCTATGGATGAATTAAGCGGGATGCTAAAAGGCGGAGATGATTATATTACCAAGCCTTTTCATGCACCGGTATTACTGGCGCATATTGCCGCTGTCCTAAAGCGGACTCTGAAATCAGGCACGGAAGAAAAGAAAAATATTCATAAGGGCGTGGAACTGGATACCGCTCGCGGGTCTGTCATGTATCAGGGAAAGCGGGCAGAATTGTCAAAGAATGAATTAAAAATACTGCACTGTCTTTTTGAACATAAGAACGAGATTGTATCACGTATGGATTTGGTGGAGAATCTGTGGGATCAGAAGGTTTTTATAGATGATAACGCGCTCAGCGTCAATGTAACCCGTCTGCGTGCCAAGCTGGAAGAAATCGGAATCCATGATTTTATTGAGACAAAGAGGGGGATGGGATACCGGATATGAAAATAGAAGGAATGAAATAGGCAGAATGATTGGGATAGAGAAGGGATGGAATACCGGGATATGAAAATAGAAGAGAATGAAACCGGCAGAATGACTGGGATAAAGAGGGGATGGAATATCGGATATGAAAGCAGCTGAATATTTGAAAGATAAATCGTTACTGCTGCTCTTTCATATCGTATGCATGTTCCTTCTCGCTGTGTTCTTAGAATTGACAGGATATTCAAGGGATGGTTGTGCAGTAATACTGGTCTGCTGGACGGTTATTGTCTGTGTCTGGCTGACGATACAGTTTTTCTCACGAAGGCGCTATTTTCAGGAAATGGAGCATGTGATCGATAATCTGGATCAGCGGTATCTGCTGGGTGAACTGATGCCGCGGTCGTTTCGCCTGGAAGATAGGCTGTATCGTACTCTGATTAGAAAGTCAAATAAATCGGTCATCGAGCGCATCAGGCAGATCGAACAGGAACAGAGGGAATACCGGGAATATATTGAAAGCTGGGTGCATGAAATCAAGGCACCGATTACGGCTATCGCGCTGAATTGTGAGAATCACAGAGACATAAGGAGCAGGTATCTTCTGGTAGAAAACAGAAAGGTGGAGGATTATGTGGATATGGCGCTGTATTATGCCCGGTCTGACGCTGTCTACAAGGATTATATGATTGCGGAAACAAATCTTCAGGAAACGGCGGAAAAAGTGGTGATGCAGAATAAATATTATTTTATACAGCGTCATATTCAGGTGGAAGTTGACTGTCATGATCCGGTATTTACAGATGAAAAGTGGATTGGATTTATTTTAAACCAGCTAGTGTTAAACAGCGCAAAGTACAGCAGGGAAGACGGTGCGCATATTCGAATTGCCACGCAGATGCAGAATCAGGGAGTGCTTTTGAAAGTAACAGATGACGGAGCAGGAATCCCAGGGGAGGAGCTGCCGAGGATTTTTGAAAAGGGATTTACTGGTACAAACGGAAGGAAAACAGAAAGATCTACCGGCATGGGGCTGTATTTGTGCCGTAAGCTGTGCAAAAAATTAGGAATCGGTATCCATGCAGTTTCTAATGAAGGAGAAGGAACGGAAATGATACTGGAATTTCCAGTGAGTTCCTATCTGGCGGATTATAGGAGCTGACAAGAGATAACAGAACAGAGGAAAGACAGAGCAGGATTTTTTGGAATCCGGCAGATGATAGGAGCTAAAAAGAGATAACAGAACAGAGGAAAGACAGAGCAGGATTTTTTGGAATCCGGCAGATGATAGGAGTTAAAAAGAGACAGCATAGCTATGATGGATAGGGATTTGCAGAGCGGGTGAAAAGAGCGCTCCTTATCTTTCAAAATTGTAAGGTTTGTGAAAGGCAAACAGATACAAAGCAGATGAATTTCCTGTTATAGTAGGCAGTGTGCAGGAGAAAGGGAAGAGCCGCCGTAAGGAACCCGCAGATCTTGCACAAGCAGACAGCAAAGGTGATTTGCAACAATCGAACGATCAGGAAAGGAGCGGCAGGCTATGCAGGATACAATACGTGTATGCGATGTAGAGAAATATTACGGAAATGGAAATCATGTGACAAAGGCGGTTGACAGGGTAAGCTTTGTAGTGAAGAAGGGTGAGTTTATCGGCGTGATGGGTGCTTCCGGTTCAGGCAAGACCACCCTTTTGAATCTGTTGTCTACGATTGACAGCGTGACAGCAGGGCATATTTATTATGGAGATACAGATATTACGGAATTGTCGGAAGATCAGCTGTCCGGCTTTCGTAAAGAACATCTGGGATTCGTGTTTCAGGAATACAATCTTCTTGATACGCTGACGCTGGAAGAAAATATCATGCTTGCCATGACACTTCACAGACAGGGTAAGGCGAAGATTCAAAAACGGTGCGGGGAGCTGCTGCGCCTGCTTGGGATTGAGGATGTAAAAGACCAGTATCCTTATCAGGTGTCTGGAGGACAGAAGCAAAGATGTGCCTGTGCCAGGGCGCTGGCGAATCATCCGGCGCTTTTGCTGGCTGATGAGCCGACCGGAGCTTTGGATTCTCTGTCTGCGCAGACACTTCTGAAAACTTTTACTGATGTGAATGGCAGAATGGGAGCGACTATTTTTATGGTAACGCATGATGCGTTTTCAGCAAGCTATTGCGGCCGTATTCTCTTTTTAAAGGATGGGAAAATCTTCCATGAGCTGGTCAGGGGGGAGAAGAGGAGGCGGGATTTTTTGAATGAAATCTTTGATGTCATGTCGCTGACGGGAGGTGAGCTTTCTCATGAAGAATAAACGGTATTGCAATGGTAAATACAATGTAACGGTGAATGTTCTGACGGGAGGTGAGCTTTCTTATGATGAATAAACTGGCTTTTCGGAATGTGAAACGGTCCGCAAGGGATTATCTGGTGTATTTTATGACGATGGCTGTGGTCACGGCGCTGATGTTTTCATTCAATACGCTTTTATTTTCAAAAGATGTGCAGGAATTATTTGAGACGGCTGGCTTGATGGAGGTTATGATCGGGATTTCCACGTTTTTCATTGTTCTGATTGTGGCATGGCTGATTAACTATATGGTTCGGTTTATTTTGGAAAAACGGAGCCGGGAATTTGGAATTTACCTGCTGATAGGGATGAGGAAAAGGGAAATTTCAAGGCTGTATATCCACGAAAACATGATGCTTGGCATGGGTGCGTTTGCTGTAGGGATGGGGCTTGGCTTATTGCTGCAGCAGATTCTTTTGTCTGTGTTTTACAGTATGATTCAGCTGGATTATCATATTCGGCTGGAATTCAATAAAGACTGTATTTTGATGACGGCGGCATGTTATGGCGGATGTTATCTGCTGGCACTTTTTCGCTGCAGGAGAAGATTTCGAAAGATGAATATCCGTGACTTGATGGAGAACCAGAGACGGAATGAGGAGATCAGTGAGAAGCATGAAAAAGGAAAACGGATGCTGCTTCCGCTTTCTGTTCTGATTCTTGTGTCATTTGCAGTGTTCTTATTTTGTTATAAAAACTGGAATGCGGGAATTCTGCTGGCATTTTTGATTGGGCTGGTATTGAGCATCTATCTGTTTTATATGGGACTTGCCGCATGGATTTCCAGCTATGTAAGAAGGAAAGGAAACGCGGTCTATCGCGGTGATCAACTGTTTTTGCTTCGCCAGTTTTCTTCTAAAGTGAAGACGATGATTTTTTCGATGGGGACTCTGACGGCGCTATTTACTCTGGCGCTTATGGGAAGCGCTGTGGCGTTTATGTTCAACTATTTCCAGAATCAGGCCCTTATTCATAAGTTTCCTTTTGATGTGCAGGTCTACAGCAGCGATGTAGACGAGGATTTTCATCAGGAGATTGCCCTGCTGCATGAAGAAGCACAGGTGAATGAGATCTATACCTACCAGATCTATGAAAATGGAACAAATCAGGTAAATGCGTATCTGTACAGTCATCTGAAGGAATTTGGCTCGGATTACCAGAAAGAAGACGGCACGCCCGACTGGGAAGAAATTAATCGGAATGATCAGATGATTTATTGTGATTATGATACTTATATGGGGATTTCTGATTATAATCATCTCCGTAAAATGCTGAGCCTGAATGAGATTGCCCTGAAAGAGGATGAGTATCTGATTCATATGAAAGAGAGGGTATTTAATCAAACTGGGGATTTTTCAGAACAGATTGAGGTAAATGGAGTGGAAGGGAGACTTTCTTTTGCCGGATATTATACAGAGAGCTTTTCACAGGACGGGCATAATGGCGGGGATTATATTCTGGTGGTACCGGATGCTGTGCTGAAAGATATGAAGCCATATTACGCGGAGCTGGCGGCTGATTTAGAAGGAACAGCGCCGGCAGATCTGCTAAGAAGGATGGATGGCATGGAAGAGGATATAGGAAATATTGATTCTATGGGTCATGCAATGACAGAGGCTGTGTCTGACTGCTGGGGCAAGGAAGAGCTCGGTAATTCGTGTTCCGGTTCAGATTCTATTGTAGTTTTTGCAGCGAAAAATCTGGTAAGGGATAACCTGATTCCAGAAATCAAGTATACGCTGTCTTCTATGATATTTCCTTTGTTTTATGTAGGGCTGGTGTTTTTGTGTGTTGCCTTGACGGTGCTTTCTGTACAGCAGCTGAGCGATTCGGTTAAATATAAGTTCCGTTACCGTGTGCTTTTACAGATTGGGTACGGAAGGAAAGAGATTGATAGAATTATTTTAAAACAGCTCATGGGATATTATATGTGTCCGGCAGCTATGGCGCTGATCATCAGCGGGCTGATTACGGTTTATGCGGGCAGCCGCTTTAACTTTTATACGGGCATCCATACGTCGTCGGCAGCTTACTTTTTGATGGGAGCGGCGCTGTTTTTTGGAATTTACGTGGTATATTTTGCTGTTACCTATGTCGGGTTTAAGAGGAATGTAGCGTGAAATAGCATGGCTGTTTTTGATAAGCCTTACAATGAAAATGATGACTGTACAGACAGAATCCTTAGCTGTAAGTTGCTGATCTAAGATCTAGCAGCTGATACTGCTATTACAGTTAGCAGAGAAAATTTAAGCTTTATATCATATCGCAATTAACAGAGAAAATTTAAGTTTTAATATCATACCAAAATTGCAGAGAATTTCTAAATCGAATTCTCTATTTTATATAAATTCGTTGAGGAGCTGACAAAGTATTTGATAAGAAGAGAATGTGCTTTATTAACAGCAGGGAGAAATAAATTTGAATCCATACATACAATATATGTACAGCTATCCGCATAAGACGGCTTACCGTCCTCTGGAAGGTATTTATTTAAAGGATTATGCACAGCTTCTGTCAGGCGGTGGACATGGCATGTATTTCCATGTTCCCTTCTGCCAGTCAAAATGCGGATACTGCAACCTGTTTTCTGTTGCCGGGCAGGGACAGGAAGATATAGACCGGTATTTAGATGCGGTGGAGCGGCAGAGCAGCCAGTATCAAGAGGTCTTTCAAGCATATGGGACGGAGTTTTCGGAGCTTGCCGTCGGAGGAGGAACACCGCTGTATTTAACAGAGAGGCAGCTTGAGCGGGTATTTGCCATGGCCGGGAGATATTTTCAGTTTGATAAGAATCGGAAAATAATTGTGGAGACAGCTCCAAACCAGACTAATAGAAAAAAATTGGAAATACTGCGTCAGGCGGGTGTTGCTAGAATTAGTATGGGTGTCCAGAGCTTCTGCGATCAAGAGCTGAAAGCTCTGGGCAGGCATCATAGTGCGAAAAGCGCGCAGGAAGCGCTGGAGCTTATAAAATCATTTGAGTTTCCATGTGTGAATGTGGATTTTATCTATGGCATTCCTGGACAGACTGTGGAAAGCCTGTTAGACTCTCTGAAAAAGGCGCTGTACTTTGATCCGGAGGAAATATTTTTGTATCCGCTGTATATCAAGCATGGCGTCAGTCTGGAGCAGTCTGGGATGGTTCCTGATGCAGAAGCAGCCAGACAACAGTATCGTGCAGCCGGCTGCTTTCTAAAGAATCATGGATACCGTCAGGATTCGATGCGGAGATTTGTGCGTGGCGAAGGGGAAAGGGAATTTTGTGAGTGCGGCTTTGGCACGTCGATAGCGTTAGGATGCGGGGGACGCAGTTATTTGGGCAGTCTGCACTTTTGCAGTCCGTATGCGGTGAAGCAGGAAGCGTGTCTTGCACGTCTGGCAGAATTTGAAAATACAAAGGATCATACGAAGATTACTTATGGAATCCTGCTTTCAAAGGAGGAATTAAAAAGGCGATATGTCATACGGCATCTGCTGATTCGTCCGGGACTGAATCTGGAGAGGTATGATGAGCTGTTTGGCAGTATGGCTCTGGAGGATTTTCCGATTTTGGAGGAGTGGATGGAGTCTGGATATATAAAGAGGGTATGTATGGATGCGGAAAATGAGATACATTCTCGTATTCAGGAAGCCGTGCATACCAGATTGGCAGATTGTGCATTGGCAGAAAAGCATATGGATGTAAGCAGTCGTATTGATTTACAAGTTGGGGATTCAGGTTATTTAGACAGCCATTTAGATGCAGAATGCAGGGCAGAGAAAGTGGGCTGGCTGGCCTTGACAGAAAGCGGCATGGAGCTTTCAGATGATCTGGGGCCTCAGCTGATTTCACCGCAGATTCGCAGAGCAATGATGGAATGGGAGGATGTGCATTGAGCGGGCGGATGATTTTATATCGGGGCAGCTTGAAAAGCTGCAATTATAGCTGCAGCTATTGCCCGTTTTCAAAGCATCGGATGTCTGAGCGTGAGCTCCAAAAGGACAGGCAGCAGTGGAATTTTTTTGTGGAATCTTATCTGAAGCGGGCAGAGTTAAAAGAAACAGAAGGCTGTCATTGTACGTATTTGGCACAGTATAGTCAGCCGGAAAAAGCAGCGGGAGCGAAAGAATTAGAAGGAAGTATTTCACTGAAGTATAAAATTGAGGAAAATGAAACAGAGGTGGCAGAAGGAATAGACAGGGTGCGAGCCATGATGGTAGTTCCTTATGGCGAAGCATTAATTCATCCATGGTATTGGGAAGGACTGGCTCGAATCAGCGCACTTTCTATCACAGACGCAGTAGGAGCACAGACAAATCTCAGTTTTCCGATTCAGCAGTCTATAGAACTGTTTCAAAAGAGGGGCGGAATACTGGAAAAACTAAGAATCTGGGCTACATTTCATCCGCAGATGGTTTCCGCTGTGGAATTTGCCGGGCGGTGCAGGCAGCTGAAAGAGGCGGGCGTGCGATTGTGTGCAGGTGCTGTAGGGGTGCCGGGACACCAAAGTATCATTAAGCGTCTGCGAAGTGAGCTGCCGGATGATATATATCTGTGGGTGAATCGGATGGATGGGATGAAACGGGAGTACACGCGGCAGGAGATGCAGGCATTTTTAGAGATAGACCCATATTTTTCAAGAGAGCTGCTGCCGCATAAGGCAGAACCGGCACAGTGTCAAGATAGGATGTTTGTTGAGGGAGACGGGAGGACTAGACTGTGTAATATCAGCAGGGCTTCTGACACGCAGATTTTAAAATGCTCTAAGAAGCGATGTTCCTGTTATCTGGCATATGGCGGGAGGGATGAGCTGATGAATCATGTGCTTTTTGGCCCGTATCCATTATTTCGAATTCCCAGAAGGGCAGAAGCAGTTTTCCTGGACATTGAGGGCACGCTGCTTTCGGCTGATAAGGATTCTGTGATGGCAGGGCTGCAGGCACTTTTGCGGGAGCGGATTCCTGTTTTTTTTGCTACGACGATGCCGTATGAAGATGCCATAAAGCGCTGTTATGCTTTCCGAAGGTTTTTTCAGGGAGGTGTATTTGCGGCAGGGGCGCATATCCGATTGGAAGGAAGTTTAGTGGAAGCTGATGAGGTCAGAGAGAGTTATGCCTATTTTGATGAGGTATGTATGAAAGATCTGGATTTGCTGAAGCGAAAAATGCATTTTCGGATATTAGACTATCAGCATCAGGGGAAATGTTATAAGCTGACGCTTCTTAGGCCGTCGCATATGCCGTGGAATGAACAGGAAGCAGAAATGCTGTTTTGCTGTGTGCCGGATTCTGTTAGAAAGGGAATGAGGTATTTTGTAGAAAATAACTGTATGCAGATAGTGGCTGCAAATGCGGATAAGGCATCAGGGGTTAGTAAAATCTGCCGATGGCTGGGAATCCAGACGCAGGAGGCATATGCTGTGGGAGACTCGCAGGAGGATTTAGGGATGATGAAAATAATGCAAGAGCCGGATTTTTGTTATAAGAGCCGGAGGAGATTTTAGAGCTGATTACTGCGGCAGCATACTTTAGTCTGCGATACCTTGTATGTGTTTTACTTAGTGCGGCGGCCTCGTAAAAAAGTGGCGAGGCCGCCGTGTCTGAACAGATCCTAATTTGCTTTCATCCGATCTACAAGACTTTCCTTCTGCAGCAGCTTTATGCCGTAATAAGCAAATGCGCGCTGCAATATAAATAATACAATGATATAAAGCAGAATCGGAGCCCATGGATAGGCGTATTCAGCCTCTATCCCGGCCAAAAGCTGTGCCATTACTAGCGCGTAGCCGAGCAGTCCGCCCGGAATGAGAGCGCATAGTGCTGATATAACGGTATAATGGGCAGTCTCACGGCTGAGCATACGCTGAAGCTGGCTTAGTGTCATGCCGACAGCCTGAAGGATTCCCAGCTCCCGCCTTCTGGAATACAGATTCGTAAAGAGCGTGTTGAGCAGGTTAATGATGCCAAATACTACAAGGAATACGGCAAGACTGTATAAAATAACCTGTGTGGACCGGTATTCATTTTTGTAATAGGCGGCATTTTCCATTTTTGAGGCTAAATAGAGGTCTTCTTCCGGTCCATACAGCTCTTCTAGCACTGTGCCGAGCGCTTTTGCCTGTTTGGAGTCTGCTGCGATTTCATAGCCATAAATCGTATCCATGCCTGCAAATTGATCCAGCGTGCTGTTAGCCATCATAAAGGTACTGCCCATCAGGGAAAGAGGAAGCAGTGCAGTGCGGTGTTCCTGTTTCCAGACAGCAGGATCTGCGACAGCCACGACTGGTATCTGCTCCTTACGCAGCTTTCCGTTTCCGTCATAGAAGGTAAATGGTACCAGATCGCCTATGGAAAGCGGGTGATTCTGCAGATGGGTCAGGTAATTGTTGATTACGACAATACATGGCTGTGCTGTGAGCTCTTTATAGGAAGACACTCCCTCATAGGACATCTGCTGCAGCAGGTCAAAATCCTCTTCGGAAATGCCGTTGAGGAAAAGTGACACCTGCTCTTGTTCGTCGTCTTTTAATAATTCTGTATATCCAAACAAGACCCGCCACGGCTGTATGCTTTCTACTCCCTTTAGGCTCAGCAGCTCTGCGCGCAGCTCTTCTCCTAACAGGCCCTGTGCTTGTATCTGGGACTGCATTTTCATCCGGCCTTCCAGGCTGTCGTCACCGCCAAAGCCAGAGGACTGGCTGACCATAAGCTGGTAGTCTCCGTTTGGAAACGAGACTTTTACGCTGGCAGCTGGGTCATAGGAGACGACGTAGGAGGTAATTGTTCCCAGCAGAGTGCCGGAGAGCATCAGGGAAATAAGCGTAAGGATCTGCTTTGTTCGGTTACGCTTCAGGTTCAGGGATGCCAGATAATCCGGGGTGAGAGGCGCTCTGCTCTGAATCTGCTCAGAGAATGAAGGCAGATTGGTTTCCTGCCTGGATAGGGGTGTTTTTTTTGCATATTTATTTTTCGTTTTGCGTCCATATACGGCAGGAGATTTTGGACGCTTATTTGTCTCTGTATATCCATAATAGCCCAATGCCGCAATCGGGGCGGTTGAGGACGCAATGCTTCCCGGCTTCCAGAGGGAGAGCATGACGGCTGCAAAGGCGAGCAGGCCGCATAATACAGCGGCGCCAAGGCAGCGCAGAGGATCAAATCCGCCCGGAACAAGTGCATAGCCCATGAAACCGCCGATTACAAGCCCGGCGAGGCTGCCGCGCAGCGCCAGGGCGGAGCCTTCGTAGAAAATCAGGCATCTGACCTGGCTTTTTGTCATGCCGATTGTCCGAAGCTGTCCATATTCACGGACTCTTCCGGCGATAGAAATATAAAATACAGTGTGTATGACGATTCCAGCCGCTATTAAAATCAAGAGCGTGACAGTAAGGAAGGTCAGATAATCGCCGGCGGTTAGCTTGACAAGCGAAGATTCTATAAAAAAGACATCGTTTAGCTTGATCTGTTCTGGCGAAATGCCATTTTTGTCTGCGAGGTCAAAGGATAGGGCTGACGCATCCTCCAGACTCATGTCCAGGGCGTTTTTTAGGGAGACAATCGCATTGATCTGCTCTTTTCCGGGCGTATAGGTCTGGCCAAGCAGTGCGGCGGCGCAGGGAAGGGATGCATAGACGGTCTGGCTGTTTTTAGACTTGGAGGCTTTGTCGTAAATAGCGCTGATCCGGTAGTCACGTATATTGCCGTCGCCTAAATCCAGAGAGAGGGTATTACCGGGCCGGATTTTTTCATGCATTTTTTTATTGTTTTCTTTCAGGAGATGTGAATCTGACTGTCCGGGCAGAGCCGAGGTTTCAGACAGTAAGTCCAGATATTCCTGTGATACCATAAGATCTGTATCGTTCATCGGGTATTCTCCTGTGTAGGTCAAATGGTCGTTTTCTAAGTTCTGAGGATCCATCCAGACGACTGTCAGCCGGACGTGCCCGATTTTTTTTCGTCCGACCATAAGCTCTCCGCCAGCCCATCGAACTCGGTCGTCCTGTCGCAGACTGTCTAATTGTGCCTGTGTGATGCTTTCAAAGGTGACATGCGTGCTTTGCGCCCGCAGCCGGAGCTTTTCTGTCTGTTTTCCGTCCAGGTCGAGGAGAAACGCGAAGATGAGCGCGGTGGAAAGGGTGATAGCGAGACAGGCAAAAAAGTTCCGCGCATGGTTTTGGGCCTGACTGCGCCTGGCCAGTTTTCGAATTACGGCCTGATTATGGTTTCGGTCCATTTTCATGAGTCCCACCTGCTTTCTACGATTCTGCCGTCTTCGATGCGGATGATCGTGTCGGCAAGCTGGGCGATTGCTTCGTTGTGTGTAATCATTATAATGGTCTGGGCGAATCGTGTGCCGAAGCTTTTTAACAATCCCAGGACATCCTGACTGGTGCGGCTGTCGAGATTGCCGGTAGGCTCGTCCGCCAGCAGGATGGATGGCTTGGCTGCCAGCGCTCTGGCTATAGCTACCCGCTGCTGCTCTCCGCCGGACAGCTGGTTTGGCATAGTCTGCAGCTTTTCCTCCATGCCGATCATTTTTACAATTTCCAGAACAAAGTCCTGATTGACGCGGTTGCCGTCTAATTCAACTGGCAGTACGATGTTTTCATAGACGGTCAGTGTCGGCACCAGATTGAATGCCTGGAATACAAAACCGATCTGTCTGCGCCGAAAAAGCGTCAGTTCTGTATCGTTCATCTGAGACAGCTCCCGTCCGGCGATCTGCACGCTCCCTTCTGAAGGTGTGTCTAACCCGCCTAATAAGTTCAGGAGAGTGGATTTTCCGCTGCCGCTGGAGCCTACGATAGATGTAAAGCTCCCCTTTTCCACAGATAGGTCAACACCGTTTAATGCACGGACGATAGAACTGCCGCTTCCATAATATTTTTTTAGATTTGTTGCACTTAAAATACTCATAGCGCTGTTTCACTCCTTTTTATATTCGCGAAAGTTAAGATTTGCCAAATTTATTGCCCGTATATGCCCGCGAACGTTGGAGCATGTTTGAAAAAGCATTCCCGCGATCTGCACTCCCCACTTTGCGGATAGTTCATCCCAAATTTAATCAACATAGCCCGCTATGCCTCATAAATTTGGGATAAA
>CANDMV010000039.1 GCA_947385875.1 uncultured Eubacterium sp.
AGTCTCATTAAAGTCAGGGGTAGAAAGCTGTTCGAGTCATATCGGCCACAAGTGCCAGAGTGTCAGTGCGGATCTCGGACTTGTCTCACAGGCTCATGATCAAGGATTCTCACTGGGAAAATATTATATCTATCTACAGCTTGTTCAGTATGATGATACTGTGACGATCGATGAATGCAGAAAAATGAGTATGGCTGAGATACATGGCCTGATTAATGAACATGAGCATGAAATGGAAGGGGAGCATGGGCAGGGTTCAACACATGGTAAAGATGAAGGCAGTGTGGATGATACGAATGCGGGTATATGGAATGGAGGCTGTGAGGATGAAAACAGCACTGGTAGTAAGAATGAGGAAAGCAGCTCTGAGAGTAAGAATGAGGAAAGCAGCTCTGGAATTAAAAATGAGAACGAAGGCGGTATCGGTATTATGAATGAGGACAATGAGAATGAAAATAGTGTAAATGGAAGCAGTGGAAATGAAAGCAGCAGGAATGAAAACAGTAAGAATGATAATAGTTCAACATCACATCATGGCGGGCATCATGGCGGATATCATAACAACAGATAAAAATAATTGAAAATTGTTTAAATAATTTGCAATGATGAAGCAAAAAAACGAAAATAATAAAATTAATCATGATATAATAAAATTGAATTTGCTGTTTTATTGCATATGTCAGTGTGCTTGTTTAGAGAACTTTTAAAATAAATGATAAATTAATAATTCTGTATTGAGAATATTGCATATTATTTTTATACTGACGTGCGAAAAGATTGCTGGCAGCGTAGGCTGATAAGCGTTAATGACCAAATCTATATGGTGGATTTTAACGTTTTGAGCATAGTTAAATCGTGATTCGATATGTTTAGGGCTGCGCAATAGGAAGCAGATAAATGATTCTGGAATTAATTTTGTTGTTTTTGTTTATTTAAGGAGGAGAATAAGAGTGAACAAAGAAGAGGCATGGAGTTTGTTAAAGGAGTATAATAAAGATGAGTTTCATTTGGAACATGCGGAAATAGTCGGAGGTACAATGAGGTATTTCGCGGAAATTCTGGGATATGGAGAGGAAAAAGATTTCTGGGAAATAGTTGGAATACTTCATGATCTTGATTTTGAAATGTATCCGGATCAGCATTGTATCAAAGAACAGGAAATTATGAGGGAAAGAGGTGTGGATGAGAGAATCATTCACGCAGCAGCAAGTCATGGATATGCTCTGACGGTAGATCTGCGGCCAGAGCATGAAATGGAAAAAGTACTATATGCGGTTGACGAGCTTACGGGGCTGATCGGGGCTGCAGCTATTATGAGGCCGTCTAAAAGTGTCCAGGATCTGGAAGTAAAATCTGTAATGAAAAAGTTTAAAAATAAAAAGTTTGCGGCGGGGTGTTCTAGGGAAGTGATTGAAAGAGGGGCGGAAATGCTGGGCTGGAGCATGGATGAGCTGATACAAAAAACGATAGGAGCATTAAGGACGTTTCGACCGTGAGAGACAGTCAATATGAAAAATGTGTTGTGGAGTGTCAATAAAAATGCTATAATTTACAGGGGCAATCGTGTACAGGGGCAATCGTGTAATCGAGTGCGTAGTCCTTATTCTAAGGAGAATTCTGTTACCGTCCTCAATTTGACGGAGACGGGTGGTATTGCTTATTGCGGACGGTTGCTTTTTCTTTGTGTTCAAAAGCATATCTTGTATTTGCTTGCGAGATGTGAACTATGATGATGATATGGAGGTAGCATGGTGAAAAAAGAAGCGCGGGAAGAAATGAAAAGAGAAGAAACGGTCGGAAAAGAACAGTCGATTGAGAAGTTTTTGCACATACAGTTTATAAAGATTGGGTTTGTTGTAGGCATACTTATGGGTGTCCTGGGGATTTTTGCCATTTACGAGGGCATAGAGCTTACCAAATACAAATCACAGGAGTTTCAGGCGAGCCGTCAGATGCAGATGACGCTTTCTGTTATCGTGATCGGCGTAGTAGTTGTTGCAGGGATACTTCTGGTAGACGGGCTGCTGAATGTGATTGCGCGAAAGACGATTAAAAGAATCAATGGTTCGGTTCAGGTCATGGATGAGACAATGAGTAAGCTGGCGGATGGAAAATTGGAAGACGGGATTTCATACGGCAGACAAGATGAGTTCAGCAATATGATGACAAATGCGAAAAAAGCCATGCAGGAGCTGAAAAGATATATTAATGATATTTCACAGACGCTTCTTAAGATCAGTGAAAAGAAACTGGATATCGGCATTAATGAAGAATATGTCGGGGATTTTGTAGAAATACGTACGTCGCTTCTTAGTATTATTGATAGCCTGAATGTGACAATGCTTGAAATGCGTATGTCCTTTACGCAGGTCAGGGATGGGGCTGATTCTCTGGCAGAAACTGCTCAGTCTATGGCAGACGGTGCAGAGCAGCAGTCCAGGCATATCCGGGAGCTTTTAGAAAATATTGAAAATATATCCACATTAGTACATGAAAATGCGGTAGCGGCAGAAGGAGTAGAGAAGCTGTCGAAAGCGTCTATGGATCAGATGCAGGAAGGCGAGCAGAAAATGAAAGAGCTTACCGGAGCGATGGATGTGATCCGCAGTGATTCGAAAGAGATTGCAAATATTATAGAAGTGATTACCGGTATTGCGGCACAGACAAATCTGCTTGCATTAAATGCTTCTATTGAAGCAGCACGTGCAGGTGAACATGGTAAAGGGTTTGCGGTTGTAGCAGATGAGATCGGCACATTAGCAGGTTCCAGTGCAGAGGCATCACGAAATATTACAGAGCTGATACAAAAAAGTATCGAAGCTGTCAATAACGGAGTTGCAGTGACAGATGAGACCGTGGAAATGATGGAAAGAATTGCAGAGATGTCGTCCAATATTTCGAGCCATATTTCTTCTATTACTGAGTCCGGGATGAATCAGGATGTATATTTAAAAGGCATGGTGGACAGTGCAAAAGAGATTGCATCGATTATTGATCAGAATACGGCGGCTGCGCAGGAAAGCTCAGCGCTTTCGGAAGAGCTTTTGGGATATGCTGAAAATGTAATGACGATGATTGACCAGTATGACGTCCGGGAACGGTAGTACATTTTGCCCGATATTGAGTAAAAAACAATAGAAAAATGTCTGAGGGAATTCTATATGCGGGTTTTCTTACATAGAAAATTCAGAAAAAAGCAGCAGAAAGGGGAATTTTTTCTGTATCAGAATAAAATATAGAAAAGGGGTTTGGTAGCCTTTTTTTAACGTAATTATTCTGACAAAGGGGAAACGCATATGGAAAATCAATTATTATGGAATGAAAGGTATCATATTGGAGTAGATCAGATTGATAGAGAGCACGAAAAGCTGTTTCATATTTTGAATAAATTGTCTGCATTTGGCCGAAAGAAGGAAAAAAACCGCTGGGTCTGCAGGGAGTCGGTAAAGTATTTTAAGGATCATGCGCTGTGGCATTTTGCAGATGAAGAAGAATATATGGCTTCAATTCATTATCCGGATTTATCGATGCATAAGCGTATTCACAAAAATTTTCGTGAAAGGGTACTTCCTGCACTTGAGTTGGAGCTTGAGCAGTCAGATTATTCGGAACGTTCTGTCAATCATTTTTTTTATGTGTGTGCAGGATGGCTGGCCAGGCATACATTAATAGAGGATCATCTGATTGTAAACGGAGATCTGATAAAGCATTGGGCACAGCTGCTGCCGGAGGAAGAGCAGACAGTGATGGGCCAGACGATCGCAGGGTTTCTGCACAGCATGTTCCAGCTTGAACTGCGGCTGATTAGTATGTGCTATAGCGGTGAAAGATTCGGAGATGGAATCTATTATCGTCTGATCTACAGTACAGAGGAAGAAAAGAAGCTGGAAATTTTCCTGATTTTTGAAGAAGAGATGATAGCTGGTACGATAGGCAGCGTGTTGGATAGAAAGGCAGCAGCTGTCGGCGTTATGCTGATGAATGTAGCCGGATATATGGCGGGGCAGATTGCTGGACGTATCATGAGCAGTCTTTCCGATTCGGAGAATCATGAATTAAAGGAAAGGCAGCTGCTGACTTATGAGCAGTTTCAGAAGATTTATGAGAAGCAGAGCCCGCAGTACAGCATGTTATTTGATGCGGGAAAAGGGTATTTTGCATACTGTATGACAGCGACCGACACAATCTGTAACGAGAAAGGGATTTCACTGATTACAGAAAATGCTGTGGCAGAAGCAGCGAAATACTTAAATCAGAACAAAGAAGAAAAAGAAGAAAAAACAGCAAAAAATTCAGTGAACAGGAAAAAGAAGCTGCTTGTCGTGGATGATTCTGATTTTATGCTGAAGGCAATGCAGAGTATTCTTAGCAGTGACTATGAAGTCATTACAGCAAAGTCGGGTATGTCTGCGATCAAAGACATTGCGATTGCCAGACCGGATTTGATTTTGCTGGATTATGAGATGCCTGTCTGTAATGGGAGGCAGGTATTGGAGATGATCCGTTCCGAGGAGGAATTTACGGATCTGCCGGTTATTTTTTTAACGAATAAAGTAGATACCGAAAGCGTAAGGCAGGCGATTGCGCTGAAGCCGGAAGGCTATCTGCTTAAAACACAATCTACGGAAACTGTAAAAAAGGAAATCGATCATTTCTTTGAAAAGAAAAGTCGGGCGAAAAAGTAAATTTTCAGACTGCCATTCGGTTGTTGGAACTATGGTGGTGAGGACATCTTACGTGCTTTCGGATGAAAGACGGGTGCAGATCACAGACCGCATTACATGGGCGTTTACAGAATTGAAATAACGCTGCGAAAAGAAAAATAGGTGCATGATAAAACTTCAAAATCATGCACCTTTCTTATTTGATGATATATTTAAGTGTTACTGATTTGTGCTCTTTGTAACAGGTATCCAGACTTCATATTGTGCATTCTGCGGGTCTGGGTTTAAGTAGACTTCAATGTCGGGTGCGCTGCCATACTCATAACCTGATGTCGGAAGCCATTCTGTCACAATACGCTGTTCCAGCTCCTGAATGGACTGATTTGTGCCCTGTCCAGAAAAGATAGCCCAGGTAGCTGCAGGTACAGTATATTCTTCTAAACCTTCTTCTGTTTGTGAGGTAGAAACGGCAATATAATATCTCCACGATTCCGTATCATTACACACACTAACGCCGAGCACTCCCATGGGCGGTGTGTCCATCATGCCGATTAGTTTCTGTAAGGTGCCATTCTCGGATATTTCCTGCCATTTTGGAGGAATGAGTGTAAAGTTTTTCTCAAGATCCTTGTGCAGCGGTACAGATACGCCTGCGATACGGAACGCTTCTTTTGTTTCAATTCTATAATTCATTTCTTCAGCTCCTTTGATTGTGATTTTGAATGTAATAGGAGGAAACGATTTTATGGATACGCCTTCATTTTTTACAGCAGAAGGGGCGATTCCGTGGACAGATTGAAAAGCCCTGTTAAATGAAGTCGGAGAATTGTAACCGTATTTCCCCGCAACATCAATGATTTTCAGATCGCCGCCCTGAAGGTCTACGGCAGCAAGTGACATTCTTCTTCTGCGGATATATTCAGATAAAGGGATTCCTGCCATATAGGCAAACATTCTCTGGAAGTGGTAGGAAGAACAGCAGGCTATGTGTCCGAGCTGTTCATAATCAATTTTATCTGTCAAATGTTCTTCAATATAACTGATTGCGTCATTGAGTCTTTCAATCCATTCCATTGTATAAATCCTCCTGTTGAGTTTTAGTATATTTGATTATTCTCATATTTTCCTCTTAATTTTTGCACAAAAAAGAGAGGCGGCGTTTTTTCAAATTGTAGCATAACGATTGGCACTCTGCAATGATCCGTTTTTGGAAATGTCCTTGACAATAGATATAATTTATATTATACAATAAAAAGTGTTAGAAATAGAAGAAAGGATAAAACAAGTACAGTGTTTCAGCGTAACAGTTCAGCCCGGTACTTTGCATTAAGTGCAAAGTACGTAAGAATGTGTAGAGTTTGCCAACAGGGAATCCGGCTCCTCGCCAAAGGCGAACTTTCAATGAGCCGGATTCCGTTACAGTGCTGCCTGCTGCTGAACTGTAACGTTTCAGCTGTAGGTAGCACGTGATAGCTTAGCAGAAGCATTGCAGCCTTAAAGCATCCTGGGCGCTGTACATGGGGAATGAAAAATGGCTTATATACAGATGAAT
This sequence comes from uncultured Eubacterium sp., assembly GCA_947385875.1. Taxonomy (GTDB): domain Bacteria; phylum Bacillota; class Clostridia; order Lachnospirales; family Lachnospiraceae; genus Eubacterium_J. The sequence goes on from CANDMV010000039.1 coordinate 6,217, forward strand.
TTATTATCACAGTCGCTGATGCGCACGGTACCGGTAAATGTAATCCTGCCGGCAGATAAGATGACGTTTCCGGGAATGCCAAAGCGGGAAGAAAAACCTTTTAAAACATTATATCTATTACATGGCGTTTTTGGAAATTATATGGACTGGGTAAATGGAACAAGGATTCAGCGATATGCAGAAGAACATGACCTTGCGGTTGTAATGCCGTCTGGAGAAAATGCGTTTTATCTGGACCATCCAAGGCGTGGAGACTGTTATGGAGAATTTATCGGAAAAGAACTGGTGGAGCTGACGAGGAAGATCTTTCCGCTGTCCGTTAAGCGGGAAGATACATTTATCGGAGGTCTGTCTATGGGCGGCTACGGAGCATTGAGAAACGGCTTAAAATATCATGAGACCTTTGGGCATATTGTTGCATTATCGTCTGCGCTGGTATTGGAAGAGGCAGTGCATAGGACGGATGATGATGTGTTTTTTATAGAATCAAGATCTTATGCGCAGGAGTGCTTTGGAAGTCTGGATCAGGCATTAGAAAGCGACCGGAATCCAAAATATATTGTTAATCAGCTGATAAAGCGCAATGCCAGGCTGCCGAAGATCTATATGGCATGTGGGATGCAGGACAGTCTGCGGTCTGTGAATCAGGATCTTGCATCCTTCTTAAAGGACGCAGGCGCAGAGGTCTGCTATGAGGAAGGTCCGGGAGGACATGAATGGGATTTTTGGGATGCTTATATAAAAAAAGGAATCGAATGGCTGCCGACAGAAAAAAGCGGTCTTGGGATGAACAGTGGAAATATAGGAATTTAATCGGAGAGTGCATTCAGGATTATGGTAAATATTAAAAAAATATGGTCCATGTCCACATACCGTCTGCTGCTGGTGGTAGTGGCTGTCGTGATTCCTTTAAATATTCTGACCTTGATTTTAAGCAGTATGACGGTGCAGGAGGTTGAAAAACAGATTTCCACAGAGACGCAGAATGCACTAAAGCTTTATATGAATCAGATCGATGGGGCGATCGAACGGATTACAGCAAAAATGCATTTGCTGGCTGTTGATGATCTGGATTTTGCCAACATCAATAACAGCGAGATTACAGATAAAACAGAATATTATAAGCAGCTTCAGAATGTGATCGACCTGCAGAATACTTTTGGGAATGTTCTGCAGGATCACAGTCTGGTGACAGGAGTCTATGCCATCAATCCGGAAAAGGAATTTGATATATTAAGCAATCAGAACAGCTATCTTTCTTATCGTCATCAGATCAGTGAGTATGTACGAGAATTTTCCGCGGATATAGATCAGGGCAGTCTGAGGCAGTGGAAGCTGATAGAGCTGGAGGATACACAGCTGCTGATTTTTGTTGCGAAGCATAAAAAAAATTATTATGGGGCATGGATTGAGCTTTCGGATCTTGCACGGCGGATGAATTTGACGCAGGAGGATCTGCATGGGAAAGTTATTTTTAAAAATGAAAATGGGAGCATCTGTAATCCGGGCAGCAGGCTAGAGGAGCTGGATCGAGCAAAGGATGATTCCAAATACCTGCTTATAGAATCAAAATCCCGCTATGCAGATTTTTGTATTGCCCAGATTCTTGCAAAGAGCGAGATTACCAGTGCGCTTCCGGTCATGATTAAGGTGCTGCAGACAGCTTCATTTCTGGCACTTGCTATTCTGCCGGTTATTTTATATTTTATGCAGAAATGGATGATCGTTCCGGTGCGGAGGCTGACGGCTGCTATGGAGAAGATCGAGGCGGGAAATATGGATTTTCGAATTGTTAAGTCTGGCACCGGCAGTGAATTTGAACAGATCAATCATAATTTTAACAATATGATGGATGAAGTGTCCCGGTTAAAGATCAATGTATATGAAGAGAAACTGGAAAAACAAAAGATACGGATGCGTTTTCTGAGTCAGCAGATACAGCCGCATTTTATCCTGAATACGATGAACATTCTCTACAGCTATGAGCAGGAAGAATATCCGCTGATTCAAAAAATGATCTTATGTCTGGCGAAGTATTTCCGTTATATCGTTAATGCAAATGCTGATTTTGTACTGATGCATGAAGAGTTGGATCATATTCGTAATTATTTTGAAATACAGCAGATGCGTTATCCAAAGACATTTTTTACGATGGTGGAATACGAGGAGGATATCGCAGATTGTCTGGTTCCGCCTTTGATTATTCAGAATTTTGCAGAAAATGCAATTAAGCATTCGATTAAAATTGATAATAAGATCGATATATTTATTGTAGCGCAGAAGTATGGAGAAGATCAGGTACGTATTCGTATGCTGGATACCGGAGAAGGTATGAATGCAGAGCTGATCGAAAAGGTAAAGCGGTTTCAGGAAACCGGAGAAGATCAGGAAGGCCTGGGTGTGGGCATTCAGAATGTCATTGAGCGTCTGAGTGTGCTTTATGGCGTGCACACAAAATGTGAGATTACAAGAGATGAGCCGCATGGAACCAGAATAGAGATCATACTTCCTTTGTATCATGCAGGGGAGGAAGAGGAGGAATAAATGCAGGCGTTGTTGGTAGATGATGAAACGATCGCGGTGAATGCTCTAAAACGTCGCGTAAATTGGGAGAAATATGGGGTTGGTCGAATTTTTACGGCTTATTCTATGCAGCAGGCGCAGGAAATATTCCGGACGGAAGTGATTGATTTTATGCTCTGTGATATTGAAATGCCGCAGGGAAACGGATTGGAGCTGTTTGAATGGGTAAAAGTGTATTATCCGGCAGCAGAGTGTATTTATGTGACCTGTCATCCGGAGTACGAATATATCCGTAAGGCGCTGAGACTCGGAAGTGTGGATTATATCTTAAAGCCGATTGATTATGCAGAGCTGGATGAGATTTTAGTACAGCTGGCGGAACGTCTTGGAAGGAAGCGGGACGTGGAAGAGATTCCGGCGGAGATTCTGCGGGAGATTGAACATGAGGCGGAAAAGAAGCCGGACGATGCCGTGCAGATGGCAAAACGGTTTATCTTAGAGCACATTCAGGAAAATATTTATGTGGAGGAGATTGCGGAACAGGTGCATTTTAGCACACAATATCTGATGCGGCTGTTTAAAAAAGAGACAGATATGTCCATATTGGAATTTATTACAGTAGAAAGGATTCGGCTGGCAAAGGAGCTGTTGGCGAAGACGGATTTTCCGGTCAACAAGGTAGCGGACAGCGTAGGATACGGGAACTATTCCTATTTTACAAAGATATTTAAAAAATATGAGAAAGTGAGTCCGAGAACATATCGGCAGAACTGCAGATCGCAGCAGTTGATATTGTAATAATAAATCCGAGTTCGTAAGGCATTTTTTGAACCCGGATTTATTATATTTTTTTATTTTGTACATAATTCAGATATGCTTTATTCAAATATGTATACGTCTTTGAAAATGTTTTTGTTTTCATCTGCTGCACAATCTCCCTATTGATCTATTGGCAGGCTTGTTATTTGACCGGTATCAGACCTGATTTTGAAGCCCTTAGCATTCTGTGCGGTAAACAGGCGGCGGAGCCGGAGCGGCACCTTTAGCTTCCGGCGTTTCGCAGGGGCGGACTGGGTGCCGCGACCGTCCGGTGCCGCGGAGTAAAAACAGAATGCTTAGGGATTCTTACATTCTGGAAAAGTCACAGGAGGATGGGCCGGCTCCCCTCGCCCGGCGTCCGGATATCCATAAATGTAACACTCTATCTGAACGGTTACATAAATCCTTGTAAAAATTAGTCGTTTGGCACAAAAGTCATGCGTTTTTGAAAGGACGTTATGTCATAATAATACAAAAAGAGGTTATAATAATTCTATTTTTATCTGTTTTCTGCTGTTAGAATGCAAATATCAGAACATATAACAAATGTCAGGATACGGCACAGGTTCGGCATATGCCGTATCCGGCAAAAGAAAGGAAGGATAAAAATATGAAAAAGAAGCTTGTAAGCCTGATTCTTGCAGTCAGTATGGTGGGGGCTTCGGTTTGCGGATGCGGTTCGGGCAGTGCAGATCAAGAAAAGCAGGGCTCGGATGTGTCCGGGGCAGGAGATACAACATCCAAAGAAGATAAAGGCGGCAGTGATGAAGAAGGGGAAGCGTATACAGTAGCGATTCAGCTGGTAAATGTTACGACAGACCAGACAGACATAGAGATGGTAGAAGAGGAGATCAATAAGATTACACAGCCGGCCATCAACTGTAAAGTGGATATTCAAAATGTGTTTATCGGCGATCTGCCGACGACTACCAGCATGAATGTGGTATCGGATGAAAAAATGGATATTGTATGCGTAGGGCTGACACAAAAAGTCAGTGATATTGCGGATGACGGGATTCTGCTTGAGCTGGATGATTATCTGCAGTATGCCCCGACTTATACAGAGCTCGTGAAGGATTATATGAAGGCGGGCAGGGTAAACGGTGTACAGTATGCACTGCCGGTACATCCATATTTGGCAAGAAGCGCGGGATTTGTATACAACAAGGATATGGCGGATAAATACAATATCGTATTGGAGGACGGCGCTACCTATGATGATCTTGCAGATGCATTTGAAATATTAAAGCAGAATGGCATTTATGGCACGTCGAGCGGGCAGGCATCCAGTTCTCTGGCACAGAACTTTTACAATATCGAGCTGTATGGAACCAATGGGGATTATGGCATGATTTCAGATCCAGCGAATAATACAAAGATCGAGAGCTGGTATGGCAGTGATTATTTTAAGGAATTTTGTCATAAGATGAAAGACTGGGCCGAAGCAGGATATATACCGTCAGATTCACTGACAGATACGACGACTGTTCAGGAATATATGACGATGGAGAAAGTATTTGGAACTGCAACTGCTTATGATATGTCAGAATATGCGACATGGCAGGCAGGACAGCCGTTTAAAATTGATATGATTCAGCTGGAGGATCAGATTGTAACGACATCTTCGGTTGTAGAAAGAATGTGGGGACTTGCAGCTACATGTAAAAATCCGAAGAAGGCGATGGAGTTTTTGAATTATATGTATGAAAATGCGGATGTGGCAAATCTGCTGCGTTTTGGCATCAAGGGACAGAATTATCAGATTGTGGAGGGTACGGAACATGTCATTACGACAGAGGGAAGTACAACCGGTAGCAATGGCTATACATCACAGTTTACACATTACGGCAATCCGACAGAGACGCTGACGGCAGAGCCGAACACTGACAGCTATGCGGATGATGTCATAGCATTTAATGAGAATGTGCCGGTATCTGCGACATTAGGGTATACGTTTGACGCATCCGGCTATTCGGCGGAAGCCGGCGCGGTTTCTAATGTGATTGCAGAATATCTGCCGAGACTGCAGACCGGGCAGGTGGATGATGTAGATGCATCGATTGAAGAATTATTAAGTGCACTGGACAGTGCCGGATACAACAGTATTATTGAAGGAAATCAGAAACAGCTGGACGAATATCTGGCCGCTGAATAAGCAGCAGAAGTCAATGACGAAATAATATAATTCGAAAGTGGGGAAGAATGTGAAAACAAACAGTAAGAAAACAAACTGGAAAGTCTGGATTCCATTCTATCTGATGGGCCTGCCGGGTATACTGTATCTGCTTATCAACAATTATATGCCGATGGTCGGACTGCAGGTGGCGTTTAAAAATTATAAATATAATCTGGGAATCTGGAAAAGTCCGTGGGCAGGATTTTCAAATTTTAAATTTCTGTTCAAGACGGGGGATGCCATGATTATGATCCGTAATACGATCCTCTACAATGTGGCATGGATTATCATAGGAATGGTGGTCGGCGTGGGCTCCGCAATTCTTTTAAATGAGATCTTAAGCAAAAAGGCAAAGAAGTTTTATCAGACGGTTGTGCTGATGCCGTATCTGATGTCTATGGTAGTAATTGCCTATCTGGTGTTTGCTTATCTGGCACCGGAGACCGGCCTGCTTACCAATATGCTGGAGGGTATTACAGGCAAAAAAATTAATTTTTATACAGAGGCGAAGTATTGGCCGCTGATACTGACTTTTGTAAATCAGTGGAAGGGGATTGGATTTGGAATGATTTTGTATCTTTCCAGCATTGTCGGGATTGACAATTCGCTTTATGAAGCGGCAGCGCTTGATGGAGCGACAAGATGGCAGCAGCATAGAAAGATTACGATTCCATTACTAAAGCCTACGATTATTATGCTGATGATTTTAAATATCGGGCAGATTTTCCGCTCAGATTTCGGCTTGTTTTATCAGGTGCCGATGGATCAGGGTGCACTCTACAGTGTTACACAGACGATTGACACCTATGTATACCGGGCACTGTTACAGAGAAATGACGTGGGCATGTCTTCAGCAGCCAGTTTTATCCAGTCTGTAGTTGGATTTGTCTTTATCATACTGTCAAATCAGATTGTAAGGAAGCTGGATGAAAAGAGTTCATTATTCTAGGAGGTGCGAAAATGAAATCAAAAGATCGGATAAAATGGCAGACGGGTGCGCATATTTTTCTGGGTGTGTGTTCGGCGCTGGCGCTGCTTCCATTTATTCTGCTGATTATTATTTCTTTTACAGACGATAAGACTGCGATTGAAAACGGCTATGCATATTTTCCTGCAAAGTGGTCTGTAGGAGCTTATGAATATTTGCTTCAGAGTGCTGACAAATTCGTCCGCGCTTATGGAATGACGATTCTTGTGACGGTGATTGGTACGGCGGCGGGGATTATCATGACATCTATGCTGGCATATATGCTTTCGAAAAGGAATCTGCCGGGTGTGAAAGTGCTGAATTTTCTTGTTATATTTACGATGCTCTTTAATGGAGGGTTGGTGCCGACTTATATGATTTATACGACGGTGTTCCATGTAAAAAATACGATCTGGGGACTGATTGTGCCAAATCTGCTGATGAACGCGTTTATGATTATGCTGGTACGAAATTATTTCGAGAACAGCATACCGGAAGAGCTGTATGAATCTGCAAGGATTGACGGTGCGGGTGAGTTTTACATATTTTTTAAGATCGTACTGCCGCTTTCGGTGCCGATTCTGGCGACGGTTGGTCTTATGACAGGGATTGCGTACTGGAATGACTGGCAGAACGGCTTGTATTACCTGACAAAAGATCAGGGCGGTCATTTGTACACCATCCAGAATATCTTAAATGAGATCAATACCAATATATCGTTCCTTGCATCGTATAATGTAGGCGGCATAAGCACTGCAGACCTGCCGACGACGACCGCGCGTATGGCGATTGCTGTCATCGGTATTCTGCCGATTATCGCGATCTACCCGTTTTTCCAGAAGTATTTTGCGAAAGGACTTGTGATGGGGGCTGTGAAGGGTTAGAATAAAAGGAGAACAGATATGCAAACAGATCAGAAAATAAACTATGAAGGCCGAATACAGAAGCTGCTCAATGAGATGACACTGGAAGAAAAGGCGGGCCAGCTGCGGCAGTGCGGTCCGTCTCTGGCAGGGGCGTTTGGAGTGAGCTTTGAGGAGCTCGTCAATATGATGTTTGACGGGAAGATCAGCAAAGAGGAATTCGATCAGCAGATGAGCAGCGCAAAACAGGATTTTCGGGAAGAAGAGCTGCGAAAAGGGCTCATTGGTTCTTATAACGGCATTGCGAATGCAGCGACAGCAAATCGTCTACAGAAAATAGCCATAGAGGAAACAAGACTTGGAATCCCGCTGCTGTTTGGCTGTGACGTAATTCATGGACTGCGTACCGTAACACCGATTCCTTTGGCGGAATCCTGTGCATGGGATGTACAGCTGTGGGAGAAAACCGCAAGAGATGCAGCAAAAGAGGCGACGGCGGCTGGCATCCATATGACTTTTTCCCCGATGGTGGATGTAGCGAAAGACGCGCGCTGGGGAAGAGTCAGTGAAAGCGCCGGGGAAGATGTACTATTGAACAGCTGCTACGGAGCCGCAAAAGTCCGCGGATATCAGTCCTCTGATTTGACTGCACAAGACAGCATGGCTGCATGTGTAAAGCATTTTGCCGCTTATGGCGCTGCAGAGGCGGGCAGGGATTATAATCGGGTGGATATGTCCATGCAGCGTTTGTTTGAAGAATATCTGCCTCCGTATGAAGCGTGTGTAAAAGCCGGTGCCAGGGCGGTTATGCCTGCGTTTAACGATATAAACGGCGTGCCTTGTTCGGTAAATTCGTGGCTGCTGCGGGAGATTCTCAGGGAAAAGTGGGGATTTGATGGAATGACAATCAGTGACTCCAATGCTATTGCGGAATGCATTAGTCATGGTGTTGTAAAAGATCAGGCAGATGCAGCGAAGCGTGCTATTTTGGCGGGCATGGATATGGATATGGCATCGGACTCTTATCATCAATATCTGGCAGACCTTGTAAGGAGTGGAGAGGTGTCGGAAGAAAGGCTGAATGAGGCCGCTGCAAATGTGCTTAGGCTGAAATTTGAACTGGGATTGTTTGATCATCCTTATCAGACTTCACCAGAGAGGGAAAGGGCGCAGCTGCTGAAACCGGAATACCGCAGGACTGCCAGAGAGGCAGCTGTCAAATCTATGGTGCTCTTAAAAAATGACCAGATTCTGCCGCTGCCTGAGGATGTAAAGATCGGCGTTGTCGGTGCATTGGCAGATGATCGCGCGGAAATGCTTGGAACATGGGCATTTGAAGGAAAGGGCGAGGATTGTGTCAGTATCGTAGATGCGTGTCGTGCAAAAGGGGTATCCTTTACCTATATAAATGGAAGAAAAGCTGTGACAAAAGAAAACGGCAGCAATCAGGCATCGGTAACAGTGGTGGATGATGAGGCAGTCAGCAGGCTTGCAGAGTCATGCAGTGTGATTCTTGCAGCAGTCGGTGAAAAGAAGGAAGAAAGCGGAGAGGCAGCCAGCCGCGCGTCCATTACGATACCTGATGAACAGATGGAAGTGCTGAAAGCGCTTGTACAAACAGGAAAGCCGGTAGTGGTTGTACTATTTAACGGTCGTCCGCTTGCGATTCCCTGGATCGCGGAACATGCAGCCGCAGTGTTGGAGGCATGGCATCCGGGCGTGGAGGCAGGCAGCGCGGTTTTGGATATTTTATTTGGCGAAGCCAATCCGAGTGGCAAGCTGACGGTGACGTTTCCGTATACTACGGGTCAATGCCCGATGTATTATGCACATATTCCAACCGGAAGGCCGGGAGGAAAATCAAAGTTTACATCAAAGTATCTGGATACGCCGTTAGAACCTGTCTATCCATTTGGTTATGGGCTGAGCTATACATCGTATGAGTACTCGGACATTCGTACAGTGCTGTCTGAAAAGGAAGTGTCTGTCTGCGTTAAGGTGAAAAATACCGGAAATCGAGACGGTGAAGAAATCGTACAATGCTATATCAGAGATCAGGATGCGGAGCGTGCGCGTCCGGTCAGACAGCTGGCTGGATTTGAAAAAGTATTTCTAAAGGCAGGCGAAGAAAAAGCTGTCAGCTTTGTGATACCGTATGAGAAGCTGGGTTATTATAACAGCAGGATGGTCTATGCTGTAGAAGCAGGATGGTTTGAAGCGGCAGTGGGGCGTAATTGTATGGACTGTTTGACCTGTCGGTTCGAATATATCGGGGAATGAAAGGAAAAAGGATGGTTGCCACAAGATACGGAAAGATCGAGGGCGTAGATCAAGGAAATTATATTACATATTTTGGAGTGCCGTATGCAAGGCCGCCGATTGGAGACCTGCGCTGGCGTGCACCGAAAGAGCTGGAGCCTTGGGAAGGCGTATATCGGGCGGATGATTTTAGAAACAAATGTATGCAGGAAGAATTTCTGTCCCCGCCTTATGATAAAGATTTTTACAGTCAGCCTGAGTATAACCGTCCGATGAGCGAGGACTGCCTATATCTGCATATGTGGGTGCCAAAGAAAGAAGAAGGAGCTTTGGGCGATCAAAAATTCCCGGTTGCTTTTTGGATTCACGGAGGTGCTTATATGGGCGGCTATAGCAGTGAGATGGAGTTTGACGGGAAAGCGTATTGTGAACGGGGCGTGATACTGGTCAGTGTGGAATATCGGTGCAATCTGTTTGGATTTTTGGCACATCCTTGGCTGACGGCAGAAAATGAACTCCATATTTCAGGAAATTATGGCATTCTGGATCAGATCGCGGCATTAAAGTGGGTGTATGAAAATATTGAAGCGTTCGGCGGAGACAGAGAGCAGATTACAGTATTTGGACAGAGCGCGGGTGCTATGAGTGTGCAGACACTTGTGTCCAGCCGTCTGACAGAACATATGATCGCAGGTGCTGTCATGCAGAGCGGCGGATCTTATGGCGGCGGGTTGCATCGCGACATGAAGCTGGCGGAGTTAGAATCCTATGGGGAAATATTTGCCGACATCATTCATGCGGACAGTCTTGTCGAACTGCGTTCTAAGACAGCAGAAGAAATCATGGCAGCGGCGGGAGAATTTATGGAAAAAGTGCTGCCGCAGGCAGGCGGGCTATTTCTTGTACCAGTCATCGATGGGTATGTACTGGACTGCGGCTATTATGAAGCAGTGGATCAGGGAAAGATCAGAGATATTCCGTATATTCTTGGAAGTACCAAAAATGATATTCTGGTGACACCCAAGATGATGCAGAAGGGAGAATTTTCTGATTTATACAAAGGGTGCACTGCCTTTAGCTATAAGCTGGAGGAGCTGGGACAAAAACCGGCATATGTGTATTATTTTACCAGAGATCTTCCAGGGGATGATCTTGGCGCATGGCATTCCAGTGAATTGTGGTATATGTTCGGTACGATGGACAGATGCTGGAGGCCTTGGGAAGAAAGCGACCATGCGCTGAGCGCGCAGATGTTGGATTACTGGACCCATTTTATGAAGACAGGAAATCCAAACGGCAGCGAAAGGCCGGTGTGGAAGCCATGTAAAAAAGAGGAGCCGTTTATCATGCAGCTTGGATAACCGCAGGCTGTGCACAACAACTACATTATATCTTTAGGATGGAAAGCCTGATGCGTGAGACCGTAGGTTTCTGCTCAGGCTTTTTATTATGCCATAAGTGTGAGCGAAGGGACAGCGGAGAGCCGCAAAAGCAGGGATTCAGCTTAGACAGAGAGAACGGTATTTTTTTGGAGCAACTCCTTTATATTCCCGAAATTTTCGTATAAAGTAACTAAAATTATCAAATCCAACAGATAGTGCGATATCAGAAATCGTTGCTTCTGATTCTGACAGCATTTCACAGGCTCTTTCTAAAGAATGCGGCATCCAGCCCTTAGCGCAGGGAGATTGTTGTTGTATGAAAGGTCAGGCAGGGGTATAATTATTATAAAGTAATTTATGTAATAACGAGTGGAAAGAGAGCAAAGAGGAAAATGGAGCATTATGTAACCGTAATCAGAATTGGATGGACCAGAACTGGCTGTTGGACAATGGACTCAGTGAATATAATTTGCGAAAGCGTATGATCTGGAAAGATGTGTGGAACTTGAAAATTTATCAGTAAACAATAAGGGGTAAAGTATATGGGTGAAAGCTCGTACGATCGGCAGATGCTGCTCGATATTTTAGAAGCTCTGCCGATGGATATGATTGAATATCTGACGGGGTATTTTGCAGGAGATCTCAATCGTTCTATGTATCTTCGGGAATTAAAAAAAGAACTGGCGCTAAAGAATAAAAAAACTTTTTCTGGCGAAGAGATGACAGAGCTGCACAAAAAAGAGCAGATGCAGGCATGGCGGAGTTATACGAAAGCAAATAATAACCGTTTTTCGGAACTGATGCAGAAATATGTAGAGATGCATTTGAAGAGGCAGCGTGAAACGAATCGCAAATATAGCCGATTAGATATGGAGGAGACCGTAAGCAGCCATTCAAAGTGGTACCGAATGATGAAAAGTAATGGGCAGGGCGGACAGTATCGGGATGATCTGCGCCGGATTTGTGTGCTGTTTCAGCTGAACTATGCTCAGTCTGTAGAATTACTCTGGTCTGCCGGACACCCGTTTGATACAGATGACAAAAGGGATTATCTTATCGCGTACTGCATTGCCGAGGGTACATATGATCTGGAAAAAGTGGATCAGTGTCTGGCTGATGGAAATGTGGAGCCTTTGTTTTAGAGAAGATTGAAGAAATGACAAGATTAATGGTTGGATAATTAGTGGAATAATAAAAATTAGCAGTTTACATCGCCAGGCTTTCTGCATTTACTGGAAAGTGGTGTTATTATTAGGATTGGGATGCAGTAACTTTTTGTCAAATCATACTGCTTTTTCAGTATCGGGCAGCGGTATATGAAAGCAGGTATTGAGCCATGCAGGCCAGTGTGTTAATATGGATATAGTGATACATTTAAGAAAGCGGGTATGGATAAAGTGGCAGATTAAAACAAGGCCATAAATTTACGGCAGAAAATAGAGGGATTTACGAGCGTAAAGGGGCCTGTGGCGGACGGGATGCCGCAGGCTTTCTACATTTTTATATAATTTGATTATCCTATGGGGCAAAATTGAATTGTAGCTTTTGTATCAGATAAAAGATTTGTGAGAGAGGAATGCTATGATGGAAACGATTACGATTCAGGGGATTAAAATAGGGAATGAACCGAGAGATGCCTGTATCAGACAGATGCATGATTATTTTGACTTTCCGCAGCTGTATCAGATCATCTGCGAGCAGGGGTTTAATTACCGTTTATTTGTAGAAGGGCTGGATGTCAGGTATATGCGGCTTCTGCTGGGGCCTAAGAAGGCGAATGAAGGAGACCTGGATTTTGTTGATATGGCAGAGGATGCGCAGACATATATGGAAAGTCAGACTATGAGCTATTGTACTGCTTACCGGGGCTTTTTTCAAATGCGGGTGGAAGCGGTTTTGGTACTGGTAAGAAATTATTATAAGATTTTAAGGCAGGGCAGGGCAGATGTGGTGGGAGACTGGCCGGATGTATCGGAAATGGAAGCTGCTATGCGGGAAGTACTGACTGAGCTGACGAAGGACGGCACCCGTTGCTTTAGTCCTCAGGGGGCAGTGGAGCTGTTTATTTATTGTATTCTTCATACAGCGTTTGGAATACTGCCGAAGGGTACGCCGGAAAGCGGATATGAGGCGCTGCGTGACGATCTGAATCATTCATGTCCGGTGACGGATGAAATGCTGCGCACGGATAGTCATGTGGTGTTTAGTGAAGAAAATATGAATACGGCCATGAACAGCAGCAGGAAGGCAGTGGAGATTTTGCTGGAATATTATGCAGGCGGCAGTGGTGATGTAAATATGAAGCTTGTGCAGTTAGAGAACAAATCAGATGCTGTCTGCAATTACCGCCTGAGAGAGACGGTGGTTTCGGCAGCTGTCCCGGCGCACAGCTCGGTCTATGCACTGCAGAAGGATGGCGCCTATATCGGCTTTCTGCCTCGTGTGGCGTTATGCGGGGCAAACTGGGTACAGAAGGAGAAAAACGGAAGCCTGCGTGCTTATTATGACGGACGGCAGCGGTATTTAGAACTGGAGACGGATTTTAAACAGCCTGTTGCATGGGCTTATTGTAATGAATTTGGTACCTTTGTAGTGGACGCAGAGGGAAGACTGGATACAAAAAGCGCCATTTTGGACTGTATTCCTCAAAAGAAAGTGGTATTTGTATCAGCGTTTGGGTTAGATTATTGTATCCTGATGGAGGATGGCAGCGTGATCAGCGGACAGCGCAAAAAGAACTGGGAGCGCCTTATCAGCGCTAAGATTGGCTGGGATTATGGGATTGCGCTTGATGATAACCGTATACCGATTCTGGATGACGGCAGACGGCTGGAAAATTTTCATGCAGTGGCGGCGGCTTGTGGAAAGAATCATTATATATGTCTGGATGCGAATGGCGGCATTTTAACAGACAGCGGTCTTCATGTATCAGAACCGGCCTTTGCAGTGGCGGTCTGCTTTGGTAAAAATAACAGCGGTTATGCGGCAGCGTTTCGAAATTATGTGAGATTATACAGCTTTCAAAATTGTCTGCTGAAGCAGTGGGATACAGCTGGTGTGAATGAGATGGAAGCTTCTGATAAGCTGCTTGTATGGCGTACCGTCGATGCACCGGGGCAGCTGCAGGTGAAGGTTTTATAGAGGGATGTTTTTATTGCGTATAAATTTGCAGGAATAATGATGTTATATTCGATATGACAAAAAGAAGGGGCTGGAGACGTGATAAAATGGATAGTGTTGGTGTTAATCGTAATCTTATTCGCAGGCTTGATTTGGTCTGCTGTGGGTAATGGTCATAAACAGGATCTGGATGAGCAAGAGCGAAAAAGACAGGAGCGAAAAGGACAGGAGGAAGAGGAGAATCAGTGTGTACGTGCCGCAGAGACGGAAATAACGCGGAAGGCCATAAGGCGAAAGCAAGAAGAGAAAGATCAGCGCAGAAATGCTGCAGAGACAGAAAAAACGTGGAAGTCTGAAAGGCGAAAGAAAGAAGAGCTGGCTTTGCAATACTATAATCTGACAGTAGAGGCGGAGCGTTTGAAAGCGGATCTGCGTTATCTGGATACATTTACGCGGTATTTTCGTGTATATCAGGTAATTTTGGGAGCAGCCCGCCGTATGCAGAAAGAAGCTATGTCGCAAGGACGCTATCTGGATGAGGTGGAGACAGAGATTGATAATTATAAGCTTGACCGCATTTTGACTGAGCAGGGATTTCAGATACCGCCTGCACATACGGAGAGGTTTGATCAGGCTGTGATTAGACAGAGATGTCTGAATCTGCCCTGCGAGGTGTTGGAACAGGAAGTAGGCAAGCAGCAAGATTTATGCCGGGCAAGGGGCAGCGCAGAGCGGTTTCGCGCATGGATTGAGCAGACAGAGCAGCCTTTATATGAACTGATGCAGGCAGTTCGGCAGGAGGATGTTCCCAGATGCTTAAGCTGTAGTAAAAAAATACACGATGCATTGGAGAAAAATAACTGCCATGCAATGTATGCGGATGATGCAGAGGTCATGGCGGATGAGGGGATGAGGATCTGTTTTGAGGATGATGTACATGGGGCTACAGAGCAGCCGGCCTTTTTTTCCAAGATCGCGAATGGAGGATATTCTTTGGTCGCTCAGTGCGGCGGAACTAGGAGGGTGATGAAATGAGTGGTTCACAGGTTCTTACTTATGTGAAAGCAAAAAAGGAGCCAGGCTGTGATCTGGAATTGTTCATCAAGGATTCCGCATCACTAAAACCTCATATCATACGTGTGCATGATGCTCTGTGGGAAGATTTTAACAAATGTGATGAAAATAAGCTGTGTATATTGGCGGCATTAAGAATAAAGAATTGGAAAATTGCCGGGATACCGTTAGAGCGTAAAGATCTGATGGATGCCTTGTGGAGAAAATATGATGAATACACAAAAGAAAAAAAGGAGCAGACCTGTGTTGCGTTAAAGATAAAAGATACGAATATTTCTATTCATGCGAGAGCTGATCGAAAAAGGATGGATGCTTTATATGGATTGTATCGAGAATATCTGAGGGAGCAGATTCAGATTCTGGATCAAAAGGCTGGCAGAGAAGATCGCATCAGGAAAAGGGAAGAGAACAGGCATTTTTATTATAAAGAAATTGTAAAAAAATGCAGTGATGTAAAGAAGCTGCTGGAGCAGTGCGGCAGACAGCTCCAGTATAGGGAAGCTGCCGGACGTGCTGAAAGGCTGTATTATGAGAGAAAAAAGCAGCAGGAAGAGATGGAAGAGATTTTAGCATATTATAATTATTTCGAAAAGTTGATGCGTTATCTGGCTTTTTTTGCCGGATGTACAGACCATGCTCAGTGGTGTGAATTATCCGGTTCTTTTCAGAACGAGCGGGGCATGATCCAAAGAATCCTGGAACAGGACCAGTTTGTGCAGATGCATAAGATTGAAATCCATCCATTTACGATACCGGAAGATGCAAAAGATCAGAATGGAATGGATTCACCTGTTCAAAGAAAGATTGGAGCTGCAGGAGATCAGGATGGAATGGATTCGTCTGTTCGAAGGGAGATAAATTCATATAGGAAGAAGCTGGAAGAGCTTTCGGATAAGCTGAGCAGGCAGAATGGGATGAGCAGTGATGAATATAAAAAATGGGAGCTGCAGTTAAGCAGTATTCAAAAAAAAATCTGCGGGCGGCTTAGTGAATGGAAGAAGGAACGCGGTGCGGCGGGGTATGATGAGTATTTGAAGGAGCTTCAGAGGAAAAAGGATATATTTTTATCTGAAACACAGAAAATGGCTGACAGTATGCGTCACAAGAAGAAACGCTGGAATTATCTTATGCTGCTGTGCATGGCACTCCCTGTTCTAGATAGAATTCGTGATCAGATGCAGATGGATGATGAGGAGTTCACAGAAGAATTTTGCATGGAAATAGGCAGAGAGGTTCGCAGACTGGTAGAAGAGTTTGATTATCGCAGTTATGAGATGGCGCTGGAGTGGGTAATGCCTGGGTCGCAAAGGTGCATGGAATCTGAAGAAATACAGATTGATTTTCTGCCGTGGGACGCGAAATGGCCGGGGCTATACGGCAGCGATCAGCCGGGAGGGGCGCTTTACTGTATCAGGCCGGGCGGCGATTATGAAAAATATGTACAAGATGAGAAGCTGGAATGCATTGGATAAAGACACTGTCAATGCGGCGGCTATGAAAAATATGTACGGGATGAGAAGCCGCTGGAAGAGAAAGATAGATAAAAATGGAATGGGAAGCATTTCATCTGGATGAGAGGGGAAAGCTATGGGATGTAAAACACTGTTGGAAAAGTTTGATATTAAGCTGCCGAATAGTATCGAGGAGTGCAACCTGATCGGTCTGGATTTTGGAGATGGCGAGATTTCGGCTGCAACAATCAGAATCGATCAGATCAGTAATAAGTGGATGGTTGAGAGCTTAAATTTGTCGGAAGGAGCAGCCACGTTTAAAAATCCAAATGCTTTTTATATCGGCGCTAAGGTATCTAAGCTTATGTACCATGCACAAGGTATCAGTGAATCGTTAAAAGCTGCTGATGGTACACAGTATTACAATTTTAAAAAGTGTCCCGGAACGCCTGAGGCTGCAAGTGCGTTTTTGCAGGATGATGGAAGTAAATCGGAACTGACCTACGAGCAGGTGATGTCATGCGGCTTTCATATCGTGGTACGGGCTTTGTATAAAAGTAATCCTGATCTGATTAAACGTAACCGCCCGACGATAATTCTGGTAGGCAGGCCGTCGAGTCCAGGATGGGCCCAGCGCGAGCGTGAATATGCGCGTCTGCTGAAAGACGGGCTGAAGGTGGATGATTTGACGAATCAGCCGGTGTATGTGGCTGTCCAGTCTGAATCATTGGCTGCGCTGGCCCGTGAGATTGATCCCAAGTGGGGCAGAAGCAGGATTAACCGGAAAAAGGGAGAGGTTGTGATCATCTTAGATAATGGATCGAGTACGTTCGATATTACGGTGATCAGCAGGGACGGCATACCAGAAGGCGGGGAAGACAGCTTTCAGTTTGGAGGAAATCTGATCGATGAAAATCTATCAGACCAGATGCTGCAGCAGGCAGAGGCTGAGGATAAAGTCTTATCTGCCAGGCATGGACATAAGCTGGGACTTCGTTTTAATAAGGAATATTACTATGGGCCGGATGGAACAGGCTGTACGGAAAGCATTTATGGGGCCAATGTAGAGGGTGATGCAGATTCCAGAGGACGTCTGCCGAAGTTTCGATTTCCTATAGGAGATGATACGATCGAGTATGCATTGTGCAGGATGCCGGTGTATGTCTATCATTATGAAGATCCAGAGGGTGATATGATACAAAAGAAAAGAATCCGGTGCGAAAGCTGGCTGGATGGATGCAGGGAGGTGTATCGGTCATTTTATAAGAAAATGTCTAGATTCTTCCAGACAAAGGGGGATGCGGTGCATCCGGTAGTGCCTGACCGCATCATTATGTCAGGCGGTGTATCTGTGATGCCGGAAGTGCAGGCTGTGGTAAAGGAAGTATTTGGAGTGCGGCCTGCGATTACAGAACGGCCGAATTATGCAGTCAGCGAAGGCCTTGCTTATGTGTTGGGATGTGAGGTGCGTAAAGCGAATTATCTAAAGAACTGTCAGGATGCGGTGTGCAGTACAGATTACGCGCCTTCCAGTGAGATTTTACTGGACAAAATAGCAAAATGCGGTGCACAGTCTTCCTGGGAAGTGTATGAAAAATCTATTAAGCGCTGGGCAGAAAGTGATGAGGATACGTCTCTGAAAAGCTGGTGTGAAAATGAATTCGCGAAGGATTGGGAAGAGATGATGCGTTATAATCTGGATACACCTGTGCAGAATGGCGCAGTCAGATGGTATGAGGATGGCAATATCGAAGAAAAAATCAGCAGAAAGCTTCAGGATGAATTTAAGGCAATGTTTCCTGATTATGCTGACGACTTTCATTATTCACTGCCAAAGATTAATTTCAGCAGTCTGAATGGAGTGACTGTCTGGGTGAATCGAGATAACGCTTTTTTATTTGGCATGATGACAGGAGAAGAGGATAAAGAGTACGTATTGAGTGATGAAAGCTATGAATGCAGGCGCAGCAAGGCGTGGCGGCAGGAAGCCTGTTCTAAGCTGCTGGCGCTGTCGGATAAGGTGCGTGGCGGAGGAAGCTATGATATCAGCTATAGCGCTCTGCGTGTTGTTTTTTTTAGGGAAAAGAAGGTGCAAAAAAAACAGACCCTGCAATTTGCAGGATTTGAAGAAAGCTTTCGGCGCGACCTGAAGGATAAGATTGATGACATCCGTGAAGAAGTGCTGGATCTGCTGAAAGAGCAGATGAAGGAATACGTAGAGATGATTACACCATATTTTGTGATGACGGCAAAGCGCTGATGAAAAAATGTGATAACGGCATAGGAACACCGTATGAATGGTGCTTGGCACTGGGCAATTAAGGGATAGCAGGGGGGAATGGTCATGAAAGTGGTCATGAAAGACTGGCTGATGAATCTGGAGCGTTCGATCAGCAATATGGACAGCAGACGCAGGATTATTTATTTTAAGTCAGAAAGCAGGCATATCATAGAAGATGCTGTGAACTGCTCAAATGCGCTGTGGACAAGAGCAGGACTGGACTACAGTGCGTCTCCAAGACGGTATCAGGAGTTGGAAGAGCAGGGCAGAATACGCTTATTGAATGAGATATACTGTCAGCGTGCGGTGCTGGGGACGATAGATTTGAATGCGGGACTGCCAAAAGGGATGCGCGCCGTGGTACCGGAGCTTGTAGTTTTGTCGGATTTCCATGTGGTGCGGGGAGATTTGCGTGCGGCGTTAATCAAGGCATTTTTGGATGCGCCGGCTTTAAAGCACAGTTTGCTGCTGCTGTCTTCTCCAGAGCAGGATGTGCCGGATGGATTTTTTGGCGAGATTGAGCTGGTCATGGATCCATATATTAGTGAAGGCGACATCTGCCGTAAATTGACAGAGCAGGTGAGGCAGGAGGAGAAGCAGCGTGGGAAGACTTTTTTTACAGACAGACAGCTTCGGGCGGCTGCGAAGGATTTTATCGGACTCACTGCAGACCAGGTGGATGAGGTATTAAAAGCTCTGAAAAATATGCTGTGCGTCAGGCTGTATAAGAATGCACAGGAACCTAATTATATGACGCTGATTCATGACCAGAGAAAAAAAGAAGCGGAAAAAGACAGTACGATTGTATTTAAAGAATTGCAGGATAAGGAACATGTGGCAGGGATGGACAGGTTCAGCAGCTGGCTGAATGAGCGGAAGGATGATTTTGCGGATCCTGATGCGGCTGTTTTGCGGGGCATCCCGGTTCCGCGCGGAATCCTAATCTGCGGCGTGCCCGGCACTGGGAAGACTGCTATGGCAAAAGAGACAGCCCGGAAGCTGAACGTACCGTTGATTGCGTTTGACATCAGCCGTGTGCAGTCCAGTAAATTCGGTGAGACGGAGATCAGGCTGCGCCGATATCTGGACCGCATCAATGGTTTTGGAAAGTGTGTGCTTTTGATGGATGAAATAGAGAAAGTGTTTGCGGTAAGCGATGGCACGCATGAGGTCAGAATCACGATGATCGGCATTTTGCTGGACTGGATGCAGGAGCATAAAAACAGTGCGTTTTTATTTATCACTGCGAATCAGATACAAAAGCTGCCGGTGGAGCTGCTGCGTGACGGAAGGCTGAATGAGCGGTTTTTTGCTTTTATGCCGGCAAGGGATGATCTGGCGGCTATTTTACAGTCCAAGCTGATGACATATGCGGGTAGGGAGGAAAATGCGCTTTTAGACGAAGCGTTTGAGGAGCTGCTGCTGAAACGGGAATGGAAGGAAGCGAATGAGGAGCTGCTGCCGAAACAGGAATGGAAGGAAGCGAATGAGGAGCTGCTGCTGAAACGGGAATGGAATGGAGTATCCGGGGAGGAAATGCTGAGCCGGGAACTGGATGGAGCATCTGGGAAGGAAATGCTGAGCCGGGAACTGGATAGAGCATCTGGGGAGGAAATGCTGAGCCGGGAATGGGATGGAGTATCTGGAAAGCTGCTGTCCAATTACGAATCGGGCGATGCGGGAGGGATGTGTCCGCTAGCGGAGTTATCGGTGATTTTTGATCGTATTGCAGAAGAAGCGAAAGCAGATGAAGAGAAGGGACGGCATTCCCTGCCGTTTATGACAGGTGCAAATCTGGAGAAATTGGTAGAAAATACGTTCCGTGCTTTACATAAGAGCAGAAAAAAGGCGCCTTACAGCTATCGGGATTTTGCAGATCAAATGGTACTCTGTGCAGCATCTTCTGATTTTGTCCCGCAGGGACAGTCGAATACGGAGGATTTAGTGACCACATGGCTGGATGCACAGAAACGTCAGTATATCAATATTTCAAAGCATGAGATACTTCCGTTTTTCTTGTTTCATAACGGCAGGTTTTCTGATGAAATGGAACGCCCCGGCAATGCATATGATGATTATATGCAGCAAGTGTTGAAAGAAAAGATTGAGAATGCTTACGATGAGTGGCATAAAGCGAAAACTGGTAAATGATACGGGAAAGCACATCTCATCACGGATAGGCCAGATGAAAGGATTTAGAATTCATGGAGGAGAACATGAAAGAATCAGCGTGTCAAAAAGCAGAGCAGATAGGCGCTGTGAAACAAAAAATATGCAGCAGGCTGGCTGGAAAGCCAGTAAATGCGCACGCATTGGCTGATGCAGTTGCTGAATATTATGAGGGGCAGACAATGCCGCAGTTAGAAAAACAGTGTGAGGATTTGTTTTTTCAGCTAGAACAGGGAAAGGACGAGATGAACCGTCTGTTTTTTTTGAGTGATCAGGAGCTTGAAAAAGAGCTGACCAGTCAGGTGCAGGATGTGACAGGGACTCTTGGAGATGACGGGCGGCAGTATCTGCTGCTGATGCTTCAGCTGGTATATCAAAGCTGCGGATATAAAATAGACGGCGATCTGGCGGTTTATCTGGCGAATCTGTCTGTGCAGCGGCTGCAGTCCGAGGCAGTATTTTTCCTGAAGCAAAAAGGGGCTGCTATGGTGGGAGAGACTGTGGATTATTTAGCCGCGGTGCGTCAAATGAATGGACACTGGATGTCGATAGAGGAGGGACTTAGTGAGCTGGAGGCCGGACGAGTGGAGGCGGCAGCCGTCTATGCAGCGCTTCATGAGAATAAAAGCAGGGACGGCGGACTGGATATACCGCTGGCAAAACAGATCGGATTAGAGATGGCATGGAGCAGGTATTTTCGCAGAGCGGTGAAAGATGCGCAGATCCCTGTGATTTTGCGTCTTTTTGTGATCGCGGGTATGATTCTGACCGAATATTGCTTTATCTCTCCGGTAATGGAGACTGAGATTGTGGCTGTGATGATGAGCTTTCAACAGCAGAATCATCGGCAGAAGCTTGCAATGGACATACTGTCAGATAATGCGGCTAAGATCTGCAGCTGTGTGGAGGAGCTGTTTGCGATGGAGCCTTTTTTAGCAGAAGCGCAGGCGCGTGCAGTCAATGCGCAGGGTATACTTCAGGATCATGTGCAGAGACTTCGCGAGAAGGTGTATGATCGGCTGTGCAGTGAGGAGGGATTGGAAGGAAAAGCGTGGACAGCG
Organism: uncultured Eubacterium sp.; assembly: GCA_947385875.1. Classification (GTDB taxonomy): domain Bacteria; phylum Bacillota; class Clostridia; order Lachnospirales; family Lachnospiraceae; genus Eubacterium_J. The sequence continues at coordinate 28,362 of CANDMV010000039.1, forward strand.
GTGGATGAAGCAGATATGGGGGAAGTATCGACTGATCTGCGGGTGAACGAGGCAGGCGAATCAGATGAGACAGAATCAGCTGGGTGGATGATAGACGGCTGACAGACCGGCGGAGCAGGTGGATTTTCAATGAACTGTATTCCATCATAGTGAAATATATTTCACGATATGAGATGAGTTTTGAACACAGCCAGTATAAAATAGGACAAAAGAGAAACAGAAAACATATCAATATGGAGGAATGTATTATGGCTATGAATAAAAAAGAATTTGCAAAGGTAGAGGCTTTATACAGCATGCTGTGCGATTCTCAGACAGCAGCGATGGACGAGCTGGAGGCAGCCTATCAGGACGAGGCAGAAAATATCATGCTGCAGCTGGAGAGCGGAGTAGACGATTTTTATACCTTATATCAGGGCGAGATGGAACCGGACGAGCTGAGGCAGCGGTTAAATGACAATATGAAGGATATGACAAAAGTGCAGCGGTTCTACTATTTGTCGAAGCTGTTTTTAGCAGTCACCCATGTATGCGGAAATTGTATAGAAAGCAGTGCATGGCTGGAAATGGAGCATGAAAATGAAATATTAAAGGCTGCGATTGATGCAGGCGTAGTGGGGGAAGATGACCATGAGCTTCAGGACAGTATTGATGAGATGCTGAATCTGATGGACGAGAATGTGGATTATTTTGCAGTCCTGTTTGCCGGTTCGTCTCCTTATGAGCAGATTCTGGAGGCATGTGAGACACAGTCGCCGGAGGAGATTCAGGCTCTGGCAGCAAATACGCGTCAGTCGGCAGTCAATATGGCATGTGCCATCTGGCTGTTAAGAAGCAGGGGAGAGCTGCCGTCTCTGGGCAGTGAGGAGATTAAGCCGCATGAGATCGGGGTTATGGCTGCTGCATCACTGGAATTGGACGCAGCTTATAAAAAAGGTTCAGGCGAACAGGCAAAAGCGATTATTGCGAAAGCAGCCCGTGCCTGTATGATTTTGCTTGTCGCAGCTCCTGATTTAATCTATAATATTTCTATTTTGGGTATAGTAGGAATTTTGACACATTTTGCCGCATTCTGGATGCTGGTCAGCGGGGCAGTCTTATTGCTGAATGCCCATATTAAGTTAAAAAATATCAGCGAACAGATGGAATCGGTCTTTCAGACAGGAACAGAGGCAGCAGATGTGACACTGGAGACGGTGAAAAAGACAGCAGGCAGTGTGAAGGAATGGGTATTTGATACAGTGCTTCCTGCTTCGATTCCTATCTGGGACCGCTGCCGCAGCTTTGCAGTGAATAAGATCATAGTGCCTGCTGTAGATGCGGCATCGAAAGCAAAGGGTGTGATGGTTCAGATGTCTGAATATGCCCGGTCTGTTTTGAATGACTGGAAGGAACGTGCTGGCGATGTGATAGATGCAGCCCGTCAGAGCGCTTATACAGCCGAAGAACAGGCGTATGACAGTCAGAATGAGATGGATGTAACATTGGATAAGATGGATGAGATGGATGAGATGGAAGAGCTGGAGCCGGAGGAGGCATCAGATGATATGCAGGAGATGGAGAAGGAAGACAGTGAGGATGAATTAAATGAGAATGAATTGAATGAGAATGATTTGAGTATGAGTAATGCTTGAATAAAGCTTTTGTTTTTTCAGCCATATATTCATTAGAAACCTCAAGTAAATTTTCAAACTATCTTTTCATATCTTGGCAAATGGCGATAAGTCTTGGATTTTAAGGCTTTATCGCCATGAGCGAAGCCGCAGCTTTCACGTAATGCTTTCGATAAACAGTTGGGAGATGGAATCTGCCCGGCCTGCCGGCGGCTTTGGAAGAATGCTGGAGCGTGTTTGAAAAATGCTTTCCGTGAGATGTACCCACAGGGCATGATATGCTTTACACTTTGTGGAGATCGCGGGAATGATTTTTCAAACACGCTCTAGAAACCCTTAGTATTCTTGCTCGATAAACAGGCGGCGAAGCTGCCGCTATTCCGTAGTCCGAAGCCTTTCCACCACGCTTTCTTTTTGAATTTTCCAAAACGACACGATGGGCGTTGCTGCCGCCACTCCCAGCAGAATCGGAAGCATAATTAAAAACGGAAGAATTTGAAATCTATATTCAAAAAACATAATCACATTGTTCAATGCGCTCAGCACCGCATACGCCAGTAAGCTTCCCGCGCCAAAGCTGATGATGCCGGCAGACAATACATAACTCACCCCTTCGCAGATTATGACTTTTTTCAGCTGTCCGGCAGTCATTCCGATGCTCTGGAGCATGGCGAATTCTTGTTTTCTAGAAATAATCCCGGTAAAAACCGCGTTTATAAAATTAAGAATACCGATGAATGCAATGACTCCGGCAAGGGAAGTTCCGAACATGGAGATTGTTCCGATCATATTGGAAAATTCCTGCTTGAGTGTTGTCTTTGAGGAATATCCCATAAGCGGATCGATATTTTCCGTGTAGTCTTTTAATGCAGCTCCAAATGCTTCTATATTTTCATCCTTTATATGATAAGACTGCGCAAAGCAGATACTGTTTAAAGCATCAGGATCTTTAAGTTCTTTTAATGGGAGAACCATTTCCATTCCATTTGGAGAGTATCTGGACAAGTCCATGCTATGTGGAAATTCTACGATTGCCATAACCTCGTATTCTTTTTCTGCAAGATTGTCATAGTATAGATCAATCACTTCGCCGGATTCATTCTTTACTTCATGTTCTTTGGAATCGCTGGTGATACTGCTGATCGTTACTTTATCTCCCGGATGATATAGGCTGTCTTCCGGTCCTAGAGCGTGTTTGAAAAATAAATATTGCACAAAACATATGTTTTTATTCCGTCT
>CANDMV010000040.1 GCA_947385875.1 uncultured Eubacterium sp.
GGACCACAGTCAGATGATACTGGAAGCTGAAGAACGCGGTGAAGAGCGCGGTGAAGAACGCGGCCGGGAACAGATCAGCAAATTATTTGCACTGTTAGTGCAGGGGAAACGATTTGATGATTTAGAACGTGCTGCAAAAGATAAGGATTTTCAGCTGCAGCTGATGTCAGAATACAACATCTAATATATTTTGATAAGCTGCCAGCTATAGATCCGATAGGCAGATAGCTATACAATACTGCTTTCATAAGTGAACTATATAGAAAATTCTATCGCCGCAAATGGGGAGTGCCATAATTTGCTTATAACCCTTTATAAAATGCCTTATCTAAGGTACTCTGCAAAAAAGTAACACAGAATTTTTGACACTCCCCATTTAATATCCAGAGTTAAAATCATTCCAAAGCCCGGCATACCATGCAGGTCGAACATGCGTCCAGCTCCTCCTTCGACACCTTCCCGTCACGATAATCCCGTACAATCTTATTTTCATACATAGAATATTTCTTCCGCGTCCAGAGCTTAAGCTTATGCCGCAGCACCCACCATGCCGGTTTCCAGATATATTTATGCATTGCGGGGGACACAGAGCCAATCATCCAGCAATTACGGCCGCATCCGCGCACCTTGCGGCGTATCCTTTCCGCCTGCCGGCTGTTCCACAGCTCATCCCATGACTGCTTATTCAGATTGCCCATGACTTCCTTATCCTCCGTCCCATTGCACGGCATGACATCCCCATAAGGATCAACAAAAAATGTATCAAAGCTCATATTGCACGGCAGCAGCCGCTTCTGTCCATAGATATAATGAATCAGCCCGTGATTAAAATAAGCGCGGAACCATTTCTTCGGGCTTTTCGAACACAGAAGCTCATTCACCAGTCTCTCAAGGTGTCCGGCCACCATAGGACGGTTGTGAATCTTGTTATTTGCCTTAACAAAATAAAAGCTGTTATGCAGGCTGGCAGTTGCAAACTCCATTCCCATCTTGTCTGCAATCCGGTACAAAGGCACCAGATCCCCGGCATTTTTATCCTGCACAGTCATGCCAAAGCCGACATCCTTCAGCCCCATCCGGCGCAGCTGCTTCAGCGTTTGATATCCCCGCCGGAAGCCGTCTTTCAGCCCCCGGATTTCATTGTTATTCTTCTCCAGTCCCTCAATCGATACGCGTATGCCGATATCTGGAAATTCCCTGCACAAATCCACAATACGGTCTACGAAAAAACCGTTTGTAGAAATCACGATACGGTCGCTCTTTTTATATAATTCACGTACAATTTCTTTTAAGTCAGTACGCAGAAACGGCTCTCCGCCCGTAATATTTGTAAAATACATTCTCGGAAGCTTTTTGATCGTCTCAATCGTAATCTCTTCCTCCGGCCTGCTGGGCGACTGATAGCGGCTGCACATCGTACACCTGGCGTTGCAGCGGTATGTGACGATTATGGTTGCATTTAATTTTTTTGTCTTCCTTCTTACCTTATTAACTGTATTTATCATTTCAATCATTTTTATGGTCTCTCTTCTTTTGTAAATAAATATCTAAAAACTATGCATATGTATCTTTTTTTATCTTATTTCTCTAAATAAATATCTAAAAATATGCATATGCCGTATTATTCAGTTCTTTTACCGCTCTGTCCAAGCAGAAAGCCGATCCAGACAGCGATCGGCACTGCCAGCGGATTTACAAAAGCTGATTCTGCTACTGATGTAATCAAAAGATAACAGATTCCAGACAATGCCGATGCATAAAAAGCCAGACTGACATTACGAATCTTTTGAATCGATCGAAACAAAGCAATGACAGACATTGAATAAAAGATCAGTCCAAACACCCCGGTCTGCCCCAGCACCATCGGCCAAAACGAATCACTGATAAAATAAGCGGCATCTTCCTTTAATCCATGTACACTGCTCAGACCATAACTGAAATACAGCGGCGAATAATTCACGCCGGAATAATAGGAGCCATATGTTCCAAAGCCTGCACCCAGCGGGAAATGATCCCGCGCGATTTTTACAGCCTTGTCCAAAAGCTGATATCTGGCTGAACCATTTCGAATTCTGAAAAAGTAATACTCAATCTGTGACCATCCCAATGCGATCATGAGCGGAACAAACATCATCAGCGTCCTTAACCGGAACTTCTTCTTTCGATAAAAAATGAAATAACAGATCATGACAACCGCAATGGCCGCACCCCATGCCTTGCTTCTTAATGTCGCGCACATCAAGCCTAAAAGCAGCGCTAACCAGAATCTATCATTGGCTATATATCCTTTGATCGCCAGCAGAATCATAATTAAAAACATACAGCAGGCAGAAAAAACAGTGGGATGCGAGTACATCAGATGAACAGACCTGAATCCATACCTGATATTGGCATGAAATATTTCCCATCTCCAATCCGCACATGCCAAGACCAGATATAAGATCGTGACCGCTTTTATATGCAGATAGATTTTATTTGCATAACGCCTGAGCGGCAGCTTTGAAAAAATATGTCTTCCTGTATAAACTGCCAGCCAAAATTTTACACATAAAAAAGCATCCGGCAAAGCAGTATGAATAAAACTCTGGTATTTGAATACTACATTAGACAATAAGCCAATCAGTAGGAACAATGAAATAAAGATTCCATACCCGCGTCCAATTTTCACACGAAAATTATTTTTCTTCAGATTCATAATAAAAATGGGCACAGCTAATACCGCGATGCATTCATCTATATATTTGAAAAAAGTAATCTGATGATCTAAATAATCCCGAAATAAAAGCAAATAAAATAACACCAGAAACATGAAATAAGAAACAGAACTGCCGGAATATGAATATTTTTGACCGGATCTGCTGTCCCGCGCCCTTTCTTTTGACATATATTATCCCTCTTTGGCCAATCGAAAACAATGAATTACAAATTCCTTTACCATCTCAAAATTTTTGTACGATGAAAACAAATAACAAAAAGTATGTTTGGAACAGCCAGACAAATCATAAGCTTGAGGATGAACCGCGCATAAATATTGAACGGAATCAGACTGCACAGCCAAAAAGTGCTTCCACAAATCATCGCAGACACCGCCATCATTTTTATTATTTTTATAAAATATTCTCCCGCGCTTCGTTTAAAGTATCCTTTGAAAAGAACGACCGCCTCCCACGGCAGTCCGATCATCCCCATTGCAATCACCGTGCCAGTCACAATCCCGTTTACCCCCATCCGTTTTACCAAAATCAAATTCAGAACCAGATTCACAATTCCCTCGCAGACAGGCTTGTACCTGTCAGGACGCCACATGCCCGCCGCATCCTTATAAGTCAAAACAACCTTTCTAATATATTTGATATAAAAGGAAAGCACAAACAGTACAACCGTATTCATCGGCAGCAGGTATTCTTTTCCCATCCATAACACCATAAAATCCTGAACCAGACATAACATACATGTACTGCACCACATAATGATCCACGTATTTAGAAACGTAAAATCTTCAAAATCTTTATAATTTTTTTCCACAGAATCCAATACGATTGAATTGCCAATGCCCGCAGTCGCTGATGTATAAAGAAGATCAGCCATGCCCGCGACATGCGCATATATTTGATAATAATTATTATATAACGCAACAGCCGTCAGGCCCAGACTGTATGATAGAATGATATTGTCGGTGCTATTAACCAAAACTCCTCCCAATTTATGTCCGAAAAGCGCCTTCACCTGGGAAAATATTTTTATCTGATCCTGTTTATCCAGCTCTCCCCTGCACTGATACTGCGGATAAAGTCGATCTGCTTTATAAGCCGCTATGAAATTATTTAGTATTGTAAAAATCGGAAGCACGATAATATAAGCATAATAATTTTTTATCTTAATCAGAATCAGCAGCTGTAAGCTGTAAGCAGCAATATGCACCGCTGCGGCAACATTGTTTATCACATCTGTCCTTTGATGCGCTCTCAGCAGCGACGCTTTATAAGCAAACGTATAATATGTTATGACTGTATTAAATAAATAAACTGCATATAGTATATAAATATTGATCTCCGGGGGACAGCCGCCTTTGATAAAAAACTCTAAAAAAGGCACCAGTAGTACTCCAATCAATAAAATCACTGTACCTGCGATCCTATGTATTTTTTTGTAATATGCTAATAGTGCACACACTTTCTTTTCATCATCTTCTGCGATCGGCTGGTACATCTCATAAACCAATGCCGCTCCAAACCCCAGCTCTGAAAGCGTCAATACATTTAAAATCGAAATAAAAAGACTGTTTAACCCAAGATACTGGCTGCCTAAGATCTTAATGACAGCCGTCCTTATGATAAGCGGAAATACCGACATAACGACCTTATTGAATAAGCCGCTGGCAAAACCATCTGCCATATTTTTTCGTCTATTGTATCTCATAATATGCTCTCCGTTATTTCCTGCCCTGCAGCTGATACATGATAAAATCCCCTAAAGCCTTTGCATAATAAAATCCTCTAAAGCCTTTGTATAATAAAATCCCCTAAAGCTTTTACATGTTAAAATCCTCTAAAGCCTTTGCTTGATAAAATCCCCTAAAGCCTTTGCATAATAAAATCCTCTGACATCTGTATATAGGAAGCCAGCTGATCTTTTACTCTACCGTAATCAATTTCTTCTTTTATCGAGCCGCCATCTGCAGATTCGCGAAATCTGGATTCTAAATCAAATAATTTTAACATATCATAGATTCTGCTGTTTTTATGATTGATACAGCAGCTTTTAAATGACAAAAACTTCTTTTCAAAAATAACGGAAAAAGCAGAAGCATGAAATGAATCGGTCACAATAAACCTTGCCCCGTCCAGCCAGCCAATCCACTCCTGCGGAGAGACACAGCGCTCTGCACGAAAAATATGCGGCATATGTCTATGCGGGGCCTGCAGGACTACTGCTTTACATTTTTCTTCTATTGAAAGCCGCAGCGCATAATCAAATGCCCTTGAATCAGCAATCTTATAAACAAAAATATAATCCTCAGTGATTCGTGGATAGACCGCGATTTTACGCCATTGTTCTTTTGTCAATAAAAATACCGGATCTAATACAACCCGTATGTCTTTATCTACCAGTTTCCTTAATAAAGCCCTGCCCGTTTCTTCCCTGACGGATATAGCTCGATAGGACTCAAGATGACCAGAAAAGATCTCGGCCTCATCGTGATCTAATACACTCTTTCCTATGCTCGCCGCGTAAGAATACTTTTTATCCTCCCTGCAGAAATCCAGCAAATAAGTCAAATCGCCGCCCGACAGTCTCAAATCCCATACCTGATCGCTTCCAGTCCATAATTCATCGTATATTTTACAGCTTTTTTCAATACTCTCCCTATCATACATACAATCGCTCACTCGATAATACTGATCGATAAACTGATCAAATTTTTTCCTTCGAATCCTTCTTTCATTTATCGTCAATACATCATAAGCCAATTCTTTTATATTATGAAACTTCATTCTAACAGGCTTGTACTGTTCTTCTATCTTCGAATTTCGATAATCGATCACCTCTGCGTCGATACCACTTTCATTCATAAAAGCCTGTAGTGCATATGCCTGAAGAACGGCTCCATAATTCACAGCTCTATGAAATGTCAGAATCCCTGCTTTTCTTTGCATACCGACTCCTTATTCACTATTCTATATACCTTTCATAATCTCTCTATATACATCATGCAGCCTGCTGGTTGTGTTTACAATCGAAAAATCCCACGCCCTTTCCTTCGCGCGCTGAGATCTTCTTTCAATACTTTCATTTTCATAATCATTTATGACATTTTTTATCGTGTCCGCCAGACTTTCAGCCGTTAAATAATAATTTAAATATCCACAGTCTTTATCACGTATAATTTCAGGTATGCCGCCCACAGCATTCGCAACGCAAGGAATCCCAAACGCCATAGCCTCCACGATAGAAATTCCAAAGATTTCCTGCCAGACAGACGGGTAAATAAAAATACCGGCCTGTTTCAAAAAAGGAGTTACATCCTGCTGCTGTCCCCAAAAACGGACAATACTTTCCAACCGCAGTTCTTTGGACAATGCTTCTAACTCTGCCCTGCTGTCTCCATCTCCTACAATCGAAACAATAATTGGATAATGCTCTTTTAAGACCGCTGCCGCCTTTAATAACAGATCGATGCCTTTTACTTTTGTTAATCTGCCTATATAAATCAGATGATATGGATACTTTTTTTTCAAATGAAAATCCCTGCCTTTTATTAATTTGTCTAAACCCACACCATTATATACAACGGTTGTTTTTTCAGTATCAAGCCGAAATTCTGACAGATAGCTTTTCCTGCCGGCTTCTGAAACAAAAATCACCTTGTCCGAACAATCCAGACCCATCTGATACATCCTATGTGCCAGCGCCATTCTCCCTTTATGATCTGAATAAAAATATGCTCTCTCATAACATGAATGCACATATGTTACATATCTTTTTTTCAGTTTCTTATGCAGAAGCCAAAAATATAATTTTAGAAAAGGATCCCCATGATGGACAGTAATAATGTCATATGCTTCGGCTATATCTAGCAGTCTTTTATATTTCTTATAGCTTATTCGCTTCCCGCAGCCCTCAAGGCAATAAACCTTCATCTTTTCGCGTTTCATCTGCTCATATATCATTCCGCCATAAAACATAAAACAAAACCCATTTTCAAATCCACTATACAAACCTATATCACGGCATAACCTTTCAATTCCGCCTATTTCTCCGCCTGTCAGCAGATTAAGCACACGCATACCGCTTTCTTACCCTTCCAAACGATCATGAAATCCCCGCATAGGAACCAAAATCAATAAATAACCATTCATGTCCATTTCGTTTCTCAGCCGGAGGCAGCTTCATATAATCACCATATATATGTTTTAAATAAACATCCTTATCCTTAAAAGCCAAAAACTCTTCATGCTCAAATTTTACTAAGATCAGATTTTCAGCCCAAGACCTTTGAATGGATTCCCTGTCATATGTATATGTACCATCGGTAACGATCTTTTGTGTCTGATAACAGTTATATTTCTGCTGCGTCTTTTTATAATAGCTCTTTAATTTATCATATGGAAATAACTTCGAAAACGCCAAAGAAATAGAATATTTGACAGCCTTTCCCTGACTATTTTTCAAATTTTTCCCCATCCCCTTTTTCATCCAAAGAAGTCTCTTGCAGATATAATATTTCCACTTCTGCTTGTTCCGCTCTCTTCTTGTCTCTGGAACTGAATCATATGGAAATATATCCACAAAAATCCCATTATGCATTTTACATTCCGCGGAAAATCTTTCAACAAAGTGCGTACCGTTTAACCGGACTTTCGCATAAGAAAATGGATATTCGGGATCCGTATCCCATGTCTGCAAAAAATATTCTTTTCCCAGTTCTTTTTTACATGCCCTTAGAAAACACTTATAATCATTCCTCAGCATTCCAATATCCATATCATCATCCCATGGAATAAAGCCGCCATGCCTGACAGCCCCAAGCAATGTTCCTCCTGTGATAAAATATTTTATATGATATTTATTACAAATCCTTTTGATCTCGGCTGCTATTTTCAGCTCCAGTTGCTGCAGCTTTACTAATTGTTCGTCCCGTTTCATAATTTACTAACTCCCATGATATAATTCCACCAGCTTCTCTATATACCCGCCAGTCCCTGCCCTTCTTATCCCCTTACAGTTTTTACTATAAACATCTATCCGCTCTTTTTCCTGCCAAAGTTTTCCGATTTTATCCTTCAAATCCTTCCTGCTGCCGCTTTGAAACAATTCCCCATTCACTCCATCCTCAATCAGCTCTGGAATCCCTCCTATGTCCGCCCCTAATACCGGTGTTCCAAGCATCTGGCTTTCCAAAATCGAAATCGGGCAGTTCTCATACCACTCTGACGGACAGACGGTAAATTCGGCTCCACAGATCAGCCTTCTCAGACTGTCTCCCTTCTGAAATCCTACATTATAAATATTCGGTATACCGCTCAGGCGATTTTCAAGCGGCCCCCTCCCTGCAAATACAAACGGTATATCAGACATCTCCCTGCACACACGAATCAGTGTATCAATTCCCTTTTCCTGAGAAAACCGCCCGAAATACAGCACATATCTTTTTAAATCTACAGAGCTGTTTTCTACCTCGGCATAATCACCAGAACCGTTTTCATTCACCGACGGATCTGCGCAGCCATTTTTCATCTCCGCAGTCTCTCCAAAACTGTTTCTTCTCTTCTTTCCTATATTTCCAAAGCTGTTTCCCGTCTCCACAGTACCTTTTTTTATCCCAGCATTCTCTTCTGCTCTGTTCTCCATCAGATCAGGATCCACACAATTATGCATCATAACTGTTTTTTCGCGAAAGACCTCCCTGCTGTCTATTTTCCGCTTCATAAATTCTGAGCAGCAGATCACCGTATCAATATGCCGATACACTCCCGCCGCATTCCATATGTAAGCTTCCAGTGCACCTACGATGCTTTTTAATACGCTCCCATGAATGCATCTGCCTATTACACAGTTGATAAACCGCCCTTTCAGGCATTTCTCACAGTTTCGCCGCGTCACCGGATTGCGCAGCATATGGTTGGGACAGACGAGGTTATAGTCATGCGCGGTAAATACAATTCTGCACTTATGTCCGGTCTGTTTCTTCCATTTTTGAATTTCTAATAAGATCGACGGGGTCAGCTGATAGTTAAAATTGTTAAGATGGACAGCGTCCGGTTTGAAATCATCCAGCACCAGGCGGATTTTTCTGCGTGCCTGTGAAGAATAGATCGTTCTGACAGGATAGGTAATCTTTGACAGCATACTGCCATGATGAAAATCCATCTGCGCCGTATAAGCATTTACACGGTTTCCCACACAGCGTCCTTTGTGCTCCATGCCGAAATACTACACTTTATGTCCCATCAGTGTCAGGTATTCTCCAAGCTTAAACACATACGTTTCCGCTCCGCCGTTCGGATATAAGAACTTGTTCACCATTAAAATATTCATGATGCTCTATCTACCCCCCCCCGGTACAATTTCAGCGTCTTCCCGGCCACATCGTCCCAGACATACTTTCCGCAGATAAAATCTGCCGCGGCATCTTTGTATTTTTGAACGACCGACTGATGATCACATAATTCCTGAAGCTTTCCCTCAAATCACTGACACTGCTTTTTTTAAATAAAACAGCCTTATCCTCTACTACCTCCACACATTCCGGTATGTCTGAAATAAGGCAGCAGTTATTGTAACTCATTGCCTCCAGCAGGCTTAACGGCATCCCTTCCAGATCAGAAGGCAGTATAAAAATATATGCGTTGCTATACAGCTCGCTTAGAACCTGCTGCTCCTGAATGAACCCTGTCCACAAGACCCGATTATCCATCCTGCTCATGGATTTAAGCTCGTTCATAAAATCCTCTGTATCAGAAGAACCCCCTACAATTACCAGCTTTTTATCTGTCTTTACACGACCGAACGCATCCAGCAGGTAAGTAAGCCCCTTTTCCGGCACGATTCTTCCGACAAACAGCAGGTAGCTGTCTTTTTTCAGCCCGAACCTTCTTGTAATCAGGTCCGCGGCGCGGCTAACCGCACGGCTGACTCCGTTTGGAATATAGCTCGTTTCCCGTCCGTAAATCCGGCGGAAATATTCCTGCATATTCCTGCTCAATACAATCATCTCATCTGCATATTTTACTGCGCATTTTTCGCCAAGCATAAGATACCTTCTGGCAAACCAGCCCCATTTTGTCCTCCGGTGGTCTAGCCCGTGAATCGTAGCGATGCACCGCTTTCCAAACAGCTTCGGCAGCCAGAGCATGGCGCATGGGCCCTCCGCATGGAAATGCACGATATCGTATCTGCCAAAAATCGCATGAAACGCAGCCGTTACAGAAGCGCTCATAGCCGCAAGCCCTTTTCGGTTAATCGTAAATACCTTTCGAATTCTGACTCCCTTATATTCCCTTAAGTCCTCTCCGTCGAATTCCTTACCGCTCACATGATGTCCCCTGCGGTTATAACAGGTGACGCTGTGCCCCTGTTGCACCATGCGTGTACTAAGCTCCTCGACTACAATTTCAACCCCGCCTTCCCTTGATGGAACGCGTTTATGCCCGATCATGGCTATCCTCAAATGTCCTTCATTTTTCAATTATCCCGCACTCCCCGCTTATGTCCGCCGCCAAATCTGCGCACATTTTTGTTCTTCAAATCCTGCTATATTCTGCCTGCTTTGTGATTCCTTCAATACTTTTTTCTGCCCGCTTTATTCTCCCTTCAAATCCAGCTGCTTTTAAATTTTCCTTCTGCTGCTCAAACTGCTCGTCTGTCAGCCCGCCGGAAATTTCGATTGTCATATTCTTTGTATCCAGATTTCGAAATGCGTTTATATTAAAATCAACCACATTGCTGCCTGTTAATACGATTGTTTCTAGCTTATCCGCTCCCGTAAATGCTCTTGCAAGAATGGTCTTGATCGTATCCGGCAGTGTCAGCCTCTTCATCTGCGCGCAGTTTGCGAATGCCCTTGCACCGACTGTGGTAACCGTATAAGATACGCCGCCTACTGTCAATTTTGATGAAATTATGATATGCTGCCTGTCTGTCTGGCTGACCTTCGCAAGCCCGGCTGTGCCGTCTCTATTTGTATCTACCCTGCAGACAACGCCATTCGATTTCTCAGCCGCGGCATTCTGTGTGTCGGCTGGCTGAATCGATTGAACCGGACTTCTCACAGCTGCCGTATGTGCCCCTGAATTTTGAAATGTCAGCGCCATCATACACATACATGCCATTCCTCGTTTTACTGCCTTTTTCATTATCATTCTCCTCCTTCACATTTTTATCTGTTTAATACTCTTTTTATTTATTTTTCGTAATAATCTCCGTAATACTTTCCATAACTCCGTCCGCCATATTTCTTATAATAATAGCCGTCCTTTGCACCCTCGACACGGTTAAGCACGATACCCAGAAGTGGGCAGTTGGCCATCTCCAGCTGTCTGATCGAATTTCTTACCGCGAACTTAGAAGTGCTTCCGCCGCGTACAACCATCAGCGCCCCGTCACAGAGATTGCCGATTTTCTCCCCGTCAGATACCACATCCAGCGGCGGAGAATCCACGAAGACATAGCGGTATTTTTTTGCCATATCATCCAGCATCTCGCCAAACCGTCTGCTTTCCAACAGACGGGAAGGATTTACGACATTTTTTGTATTCGGCAGGAGGTCTCCATGCATCAGCTCTGTATGCATGACCGCCTCTTCAATCGGAAAATTATTTGCCAGAAAATAGGAAGTCCCCCACATCTTCCCGCCCTCCTCCGGCTGTATCTTATATTGATCGACCATTATGGATTTTCTCAGGTCTGCGTCTACCAGAATGCATGATTTGCCGGATTCCGCCATCTGGCGCCACAGCTGCATTGCCACAAAGCTCTTCCCTTCATCCGGCATTGTACTGACAATCATTATTTTTCGTATATCGTTTCCCAAAAAGCCGATATTGACGCGCAGCCTGCTGACTGCTTCTTCCAGTGAATAAGGAAGCTCCGGCATATTTTGAATTAGCGCTTTACTGCCCACTGCATTTCCTCCTCTGTTTTTCACATCCGTATAGTTACTATACTGACCTGATCTTCTGCGGTGCCTGTTTCTGCGGCATTTTCTCTTATCATGGTTTCATGAACCTGTTTGTACTGCTTTATCTTCTGCGGCACCTGTTTCTGCGAACCTTCTTTGATTTATCAGAAATAGAATCCACTGCTCCTTCCGGGATTACAGTAAGCGGCATAATGCCGAGGCTTTTTTCCACTTCCTCTGCGGTATTTAATGTGTCGTCCATTACAAACCGAATCGTCAGAATCCCCAGCACAAAAACAACTGCTGCAAGCGCTCCTGCCAGAGTATTCAGTGTCAGACTAGGCGAGCTTTTTTCCTGCGGAAGGATTGCCTGCTCTGCGATATTCGGCTCCGATGTCTCCATTAATTCAGGCAGCTTCGTAACCGCCTTCTCGGCCAGCGCATTTGCTATGGCCATCGCCTGCGAGGGCTTTGTGCTTTCTACGCTGATTACTAAGATACGCGTATCGTTCAGAGTGGAAACCGTGACCATTTTCAGCAGGTCTTCATATGTATCCTCCAACCCTTCTTCCTCAATGATTTCTTCGAAGATCGGGCGGATTTTTAGCAGCTCTCTATAATCAGAAGAAAGTGATGTGCCTAAATTTAAATCCGTCAGATTGACAATCGAATCACTGCTGGCAGATACCATGTACAGCTTTGATGTCGCGGTATATTTAGGCGTAATGAGATAATGTGTAAAAAGTCCTGCTGCTGACGCGCCGACAGCCGAGGCAATGATAATCA
Source organism: uncultured Eubacterium sp. (assembly GCA_947385875.1). Classification (GTDB taxonomy): domain Bacteria; phylum Bacillota; class Clostridia; order Lachnospirales; family Lachnospiraceae; genus Eubacterium_J. Next base: position 12,407 of record CANDMV010000040.1, read on the forward strand.
TTACCAGCTTCGTTCGATAAAAATACAGCAGCTCTATTAGATTAATCTCTATTTCTTCCTCATTTTCCTTCATTGATATATTCCTTTCTCTTTTTTTTGGGGGGGGGAATGGTTAGCCGGACGCCGGGTGAGGGGAGCTGTCCCGGCTGTTTTTCATAAGCCTTACGATGAAAAACAATAGCACAGTGATAAAACTGTATATTTTAAAAAATAAAAACATTTTTTCTAGAATCTAAAACATTGTATTATAAAAAATAAGAGCATTTTTTCTATAATCCAAAACATGTATTGATAGAAAAACCAGAGCATTTTTTCTATAATCTAACCATGTATTATAGAAAAATAAGAGCATTTTTCCATAATCTAAAACAGGTATCATAGAAAAATAAGAGCGTTTTTCCATAATCTAAAGTGCAGAGCGCAGGTGAATTCAGTCAGATCTAACCGCTATACTCATGAGCGACATAATAATATATCATACAGCTTCTGGCATGGATACTCGTAAGTCTACACTGTGAGCAGATTATATCGCTATAAATAATGAGTAATAGAAGCAAAAGTTCTTACGTAATGCTTTCGATAAACAGCTAGGAGAGGGAATCCGCCCGGTCTTCCGGCGGCTTTGGAAGAATGCTAGAAGCCCTTAGTATTCTGCTCGAAAAACAGGCGGCGAAGCCGCAGCGGCACCTTTAGCTGCTGACATTCAGTCAGGGCGGACTAGGTGCCGCGACCGTACGGTACCACAGCGTAAATGCAGAATGCTTAGGGCTTCTTGCATTCTGGAACGGATGCCGGCAGACCGGGCGGATTCCCTCTCCCAGCGTCCGGCCAGCCACTATGTAACACCGTATCTGAACGGTTACCCTATATTACTCAAGCCCGTACAGCTGCGTCATCACTTCTATGACCGACTGTTCATCTGCATAAAATTCTGCATGGTTAATTCCGTCGCCCAACGCCTGCCCGATGTCAAGCGTCCCTTGAAATATAAAGATGCCTCTTCCTTCCGCTTGTGCTGTTTCTTCTGCAATCTTAGCCAGCTCCCCCTGCCGGATGTCTGTCACAGCGTCTGCTTTCAGCTCTTGAAGCAGATGAAATATAAATTCTGGCGAATCCTCCCATTTTTTCATACATTTGGAAATAAATGCTTTTAGATACTGCTGCTGGCGCTTCATGCGGGACTGATTCGAGCCGTTGCCTACGCCGACTCTGTCATGCACAAAAATATACGCCTGCTCGTCGCTCAGCTTCAATGTCTTTCCTTCTTCCATTCCGGCATCTATTTTTGAAAAATCGTCTTCAATCTTTACTTCCACACCGCCGGCCGCGTGGTTTAACACTGGTATCATTTCCATATTCAAAGCGTAATAGCCGTCAATCGGCACACCGCCCAGCAGATTAGATACTGCCTCGACGGTATTCTCACAACTCTGCTCTTTTGTACCTCCGTACCAGTGTGCGGTACACAGCTGGATTCTGGCGCTTGCCATGCCTGTGCCGTCCTTCTGCAGGAGCGTTACGTCGGTCATTGTATCGCGGTCGAGCTGCAGCAGTCCATAGGAATGTTCTGTCTGGTCTAGAACCAGCAGCAGCAGGAAATCTGCCATACTCCCCTGATAATCTTCCCCATACGCCGCTTCACTGCCGCTGCCGTCTGTGCCAATCAGCAGATAGGACTTGATCTCATGGGAATAAGAAAATTCCTTTCCAGATATAAATATACTTTTTGCATCGCGGTCAGGCACGGCTGCATACCTTTCTTCATCCTCCCGCAGAGGCTCATCAGCAATTAATGCTGAAGGATGCTTCTGTTCGAGCTGCTGTATGATCGCACAAAAAAGACATACTGCAGCTCCAATCCCTGCCAGCCATAAAATAAGCATTAACCTATTTTTAATCCTCATTGCTTTTTCCATTTCCCGTTTCATACATGGAACATCAGTCAATACTAAAATCTAAGTTCTGTCTGAATGGAGCGAAATCGCGCCGCAATGGAACTTTTATAATACAGCATAACATTTTGTAATAAAATGTTGTGTTGAATATTAATTTAATAACATGATAAATGCTGCTGATATAGCAGTCTAAGATAAATCCAACAGAAATTTTGTTCAAAAAAAGACAGTGCTGCAAATACGCATACGCTGTGTTGTCCATATTGTACAATTTATTCAAATATGTGATTTTTTTGTCTATTTAGCACAATAAAACATCAAAAGCAATCAACATATTATAACAAATTAGATAAATTTATCATAACAGTTGCATTATTTTATGATTTGTTATAAACTACTTTTGGATAACAGTTTATTACAATTTGTTATCTATAAGAACGTTTTCCATGATTCATTCAGGATACTTTTCTCAGCTCCATAATCTGAAAAATCGATTCAGTGAAACTGACAGCTGAACGGTTATCATACATTAAATAGACCACATGTATATTGACAATTCAAAACTTAATGTTTTATATTCAAAATAGTCTCTCCCAGCTGATCGATCTCCGCCAATTTTTTTGCTCCAAGCTTTTTTCGTATCTCTTCCCTTGCCTGTTTCAGATTGGGCGGTCTGTGCTCCCTGTCATGGCAGTCGCTGCCCAGTACTGCCGTGTGCTTACGTAAGAACTTCAGGCTGAACCTCCGCCGTTTTCGGTCCATCAGGCTCCCTGCATTCATCTGTGCACAAACCGGAAGGTTGAAAACCTCATTCCAGACACGCTTATCCTTCTGCAGCAAATAATACCTGTCAATGTGAGCCAGCATAACATTAAGCCCGCGCTCTGTAATGATTTTTTGAATGTCATTCTTCATCTCCTGCGTCCACTGCGCAAACGGCATCTCCAACAGCAGTGTGCGGGTGCCTTCTATACACAGCTGCGGCAGTGCCTGAGCCTCCCACATGCCGGGAAAATAATATAACTCTGCCCCAATTAAAAGCTCTGGAACCTTCTCCCATCCCCACAGGCTTTCACGCAGCCTAGCACAGCTCTCCTCCCTGCGGTACCGGAACAGGTCAAAAGCATCTCTCTCGGCATAAAAGTGCGGAGTCGCAACCACTTTTGACACTCCGTGTTTATATTCAAGAAAAAGCAGCCACAACGATTCCTCAATACTTTGACTGCCGTCATCCATCTTAGGCAAGATGTGAGAATGAAAGTCAATCATTGCCCCGCCTCATTTCTTTATTTTTATCCGGCCTGCGCCATGCATAATACGTCTTTCCAATGACAGCCGCGGCAATTACCGCGCAGACCAGGCCGGCCACCTTTCCGATCAGGCCAAAAAAACAGCCGATCACAAAAATCAGCGCTCCCATTAGAATACCCAGAATATATCCGCGCAGCATCAGATGGTGATCTGTATTCTGGCTGTCCTGCTGTATTTCCGGTTCTTGATACTTAGATAGAATTTCAAATTCCATAAATTTCTTTTTAATGAATGAACCGATCGCTCTTTCAATTTTCAGCATATAAGCAGTTTCCATCTGCTTATTTTGAGCGGCGCTTTTAAATACATTTTCCAGTTTTAGACGCGCATTGTCATACTCACACACTTTTGCACGCGAAACCATATTATCCGTATGTGTATTAAACCAACGCGTTACCGATTCGTCATCATAATTAAATACAGCATCTGCCAACATTTTGTATGTATCCGATGTATGATTTTTCGCTGCTTCTCCGATAATATCCGCAATCTCATCTTTACATGCAGCCAAAAGCGCCTGAGCTGTCTGCTTCCTTTTATCGGTCTGTGCCTTTTCATCACTGTTATTCTGACTGCAGGCTTTCTGTCCCATTGTACTTTCTGTCCCCGCGTACACACTGTCTCGCAGCGCTTCCTGTTCCATTATACTGCCTATTCCCATATATGTGCTGTTTTGCAGCGCTTCCTGTTCCATTATGCTGCCCATCCCTGCATATATGCTGTTTCGCAGCTTTTCCTTTTCCTTTTCCATTATCACATCACTCTTTCATTCATGCAAAATGAAAATAACAGGTCAGCCAAGCTGACCTGTTACAACTATTTTACCAGCGCAACTGTCTCTCTGGCAATCGCCAGTTCTTCATTTGTCGGCACTACCAGTACCTTTACTTTAGAGTCCGGCGTAGAGATTACGATTTCTTCGCCGCGTCTGCTGTTTGCTTCATCATCAATCTGAATGCCCAGATACCCCAGATTGTCACAAATCTGCTTACGTGTCGGGCCGTTATTCTCACCAAGTCCTGCCGTAAAGCAGATGCAGTCCACCCCATTCATAGCCGCAGCATAAGCGCCTATGTATTTTAATACACGATAGTTAAATACGCGCTCCGCCACTTCCGCACGCTTATTTCCATCCTTGGCAGCTGCCTCCAGATCACGGAAATCTGATGATACGCCGGACAGGCCCATGACACCAGACTTCTTATTTAATACATTCATAACGCCTGCCATATCCAGGCCCTCTTTTTTGGCAATGAACTCTACTGCGGATGGGTCGATGTCTCCTGAGCGTGTCCCCATCACAAGACCCTCCAACGGAGAAAGCCCCATAGAAGTATCCACAGACTTTCCATTTTTTACTGCGCAGATAGATGCTCCGTTTCCAAGATGGCATACGATTGTCTTTAATGACTCATACGGCTTGTCCAGAATCGCTGCCGCGCGTTTTGACACATAGCTGTGGCTAGTGCCATGGAAGCCATATTTACGTACTGCGTAGTTCTCATAATATTCGTAAGGTACACCATATAGATATGCTTCTTCCGGCATTGTCTGATGAAACGCCGTATCAAATACACCTACCATCGGCGTATTCGGCATTAATTCCTGACATGCACGCACGCCAATCAGGTTTGCCGGATTATGAAGCGGCGCCAGGTCGGAACAATCCTCTACAGCCTGTATCATTTCATCTGTAATAATCGCAGAAGCAGCAAACTTTTCACCGCCGTGTACGATACGGTGGCCTACAGCGCCGATCTCATCCAGACTCTTAATTACTCCTGTCTTCTCATTTGTCAGTGCATCAATGACCATCTGAATCGCCTGCTTATGCGTCGGCATATCTGCCTCTGTCGTCTCCTTCTCTCCTCCGGCAGGTTCATACACCAGCCTTCCGTCTATCCCGATCCGCTCGCATAACCCCTTTGCAAGCACGCCTTCGGTTTCAGAATCAATCACCTGATATTTCAGCGATGAACTGCCGCAGTTAATTACTAATACATTCATATTCTTTCTCCTTTTTATTAAAATTATATGCTGATTGCACAATTAGATATATTATAAACCTTATTTCCTATATATACAAGAAATGTTAAAATTTTGACAAAGCTGTGAGCCGCTGATCTAAACCTATTCATCTGATCCTGCTGTTACAGACAGTCATTCCATAAATATTATCTTTTCTATAATTATAAATTCAAATAACTCCCCGCAGCAGATATGCAGCAAAATCTCCAATCACCGTAATCAGCCGATGAAGAATACCCAGTGTAACAACAAGGTCTTTTCCAATTACCGGAGACAGCAGCAGAGTTAACGCCATCTCACGCACACCTATGCCTCCGGGTGCTCCGGGTATGACAAATCCAAGCACCCAGGCTATCATATAAGCAGATATGATCCGCCCCGCCATCAAAAGATCCGGCCTTCCTGCCCAGTACCAGTATACAAATACCAGAATTATTCCCAGTATCACAAGCACAGCAGAATAAATGGCAAGACAGACTGCATAAGTCTTAAATAACCTGATCGCCTCTTGCCTATCTAAACGCAGTTTTTTGAACCTGCCGCCTGAATCAATCATTCTTTTCCGATACCGAACATACAAAAACGCAAATATCAAAACCGCACAAAATAAACCTGCCAAAGGAACCAGGCGCAATACCGGCTGGCGGTCAACGACTGCCTCAAGCACCTCGCACATCCTTGCATAAGACATGCACACTCCCATAAAAAAAGCTGCCGTTACAAGGCATACTACTTCAAAAACGCTTGCTGCAGCAATCTGCTTCTGCGTCAATTCCAGCTTTTCTGCAAACAAATTTCTCTCTACATAATGCATGACATTTCCCGGCAGATATTTCCCAATATTTGATTTTGCATATACTCGGAGCGCCTCTCTCAGACTGCATTTTTTCTTAGAAAAATATTCCAGCTGACGGCACCATGCACTTCCTGACAGATATACTGTAAAAGTTTTTAAAATAATGCCGGCTGAGCAGACTGTCAGAAACATGCCCCAGTCTGTGACCTCTGACAGCTTAAAATCTGTACGAAATATTGCGTACAATATGAAAATAATGGATAATACGGAGATCACTTTACCCGCTATTTTCACATATTGTTTCATATCCATCATTTTTTCCCGCATCTGTCTCATCCTCATAAGCTTCTTATGTCAGTTTTTCAGCGCTCGATTCTGCTTTTTGCTAAGGAACTATTCCTTCATCTTTTCTTCAGGACTCTCCTCTTTTCTTTTCACATTCGGACTCTGTGTGTGACAGTTTCACGCCGTCATAATCCATCCGGCGCACATGATACTGCACATCCTCTAAGATTTTACGATTGGAAGCAATCACATCAGCCAAAAGCCCTACGATCACCGTCTCAAAGCCAAGCAGAAGCAGGACAGCTGACAGAATCAATGACTGCACATGTCCGCTGCCCGCGCCATGAAAATAAAACACTAAAAAACGGATGCCCACAGCCATCCCGCACAAAAACAATATGCTTCCAATCGTTACAAAAAAATGCAGCGGCTTATACATCATAAATACATGTCCAATCGTAAAGACTGATTTTTTGATGTATCCTGCCATGCTCTTCATCAGTCTGGAAGGGCGGATTTCCTTATTCGTACGGACCGGAACCCAGTCCATTGCCATCTTTGTGCGGCCCGCCTGCACGATCGTTTCCAGAGTGTATGTATATTCATTTGTCACATTCAGCCGCATGGCAGCTTCCCTGCTGTAAGCCCGAAATCCACTCGGTGCATCAGGTATCGAAGTCCTGCTGGCTTTGCGCACAATAAAACTGCCGAAATGCTGGAGCTTCTTTTTCAGAGGGGAAAAATCTTCCATCTCATCAATCGGGCGTGCCCCGATCACAATGTCAGATTTCCCTTCCAGAATCGGGCGGACAAGCTTTTCTATATCTGCGCCTTCATACTGATTATCCGCGTCTGTATTCACGATAATGTCCGCGCCATTTCTAAGACACGCATCCAGACCTGCCATAAATCCTTTAGCAAGCCCTCTATTCGTGCGGAAATGGACGACATAATCCACGCCCCATTTTCGCGCGGTCTCTGCCGTCCCGTCTATACTTCCGTCATCTATAATTAAATATTCAATCGTATCAATCCCGTCAATTTGTCTTGGCAGCGCATTCAGCGCTGTCTCTAAAGTCTCTGCTTCATTATAGCAGGGAATCTGAATTATCAGCTTCATTCGTATCCTCCCAGTTGAATCGTGCTTATGCTTTGCAGCAGCTCACACTGCCCTAAAGCTAATCCCCGATTCAATTCTGCATCCGAATCTGTTCTTTCAAAATCAGCGGATGGCAGCATAATGACTCCCCTTCTATATTCTCCCGGTACATATGCACTGCTGTAATCTGTCGGTTTCCATACGTAGTATAATAATAAATCCCGCGTGCAGTATTACAGCATGAGGTATAAATCGTTGTCTGATACTCTCCGTCCTCCAGCTCACAGCAGCCTTTCTGCTGCTCCACGGAGCCGAGAATATGAAAAAACTGTCCCACACTCGCATCCTCCGAATCACCAGCCACCGAATTCATTTTTACAAACGCTGCCCTTACAAACCTAGACTGTGAAGACAAATCTCCCGGAAGCCCGATGGCACCCATGCCGCCGCTGTATACATCAAGCTTCAGCCCCTTTGCAAAGCAATTCCTTGGAGCCTTCGCAGAAAGACCCATATAGTTATTCAAATGGAACATCTGGTCTGGAAAAGACGGTTTATTGGTCAGTATCCCGACCGGATTATCATATACGAAAATCCCCTCTGCTACTGATTCAAGAGTAATTGCTTCCATATGGTCTGCGATGATCCAGTGAAGCTGCGCTGTCGGAAGCCTGTCATTAAACGGGGAACCTGTTAAATTGATCCTCTTAAGCCTTTCCATGCATTCCTTTACTGTTGCACAGCTTCCAAGAATCCACGGAATCAGCTCAAAAAACGCTATGTTCTCCTTTCCCCGCTCAGATGCACGATAGCAGGCGCTCTCTACAAAATTAAGCCCCGCAATCGCAAGCCCCATTTCATTGACTGCATCATAATACAGCGGATAATCCTGCTCTACATGCGCCATACCGATCATTGCATAATGCCTGTCCATACAGCCCATTTCTCGAAAATAGAATGGAAAATTGCGCGGCGTCATCACGACCTCTTCTCCGTATGAGCATTTATCATCCAGTGTCCTGCCAAAATAAAAATCTTTTGTCTTATAAGCTGCTGCTGTACACATGAAAATCCCTCCATAATCTATACCTATACATTATACGGAGCTGTGGAAAAATTATCCCAAAATTAACAGTTCCTTATTATGTAATTCAGCAGACACCGCCTACAATCAGCTTACGACAGCATATATGCTATTATACCAGCGAATAATATGACTTGCCAAGAACAACGATCATTTAGAAAACTCTTTCGTTCACAGGTATATAAATACGGGATGCATTCAGGTATCATATCATCTTACCATTCAGCATCCCGCCACACAGAATCAAATACAATCAAATTTATGCTTCATCACACAGCAGCAGATAAATACATCCATACACACCTGCATCATTCCCCAGCTCTGCCAGTGCAAAATCTGCATTCCTGCAGGATTTAAATGCCCGCTCAATATAATATTTGCGGATGGCCTCCGTCACAATTCCTCCTGCTTTTGACACACCGCCTCCGATTACAAATACTTCCGGATCAATCACGCACGCTAAATTTGCCAGAGCTGTACCCAGAATCTTGCCCATTTTCTCTACTACTTCTAAAGCTATGGCATCGCCTGCCTTTGCCGCATCCAATACATCTTTTGCTGTGAGCTTTTCTGCGCCGCGCATCGAGCTTTCCCGGTCATCCGCCGCCAGAGCGCGGTTTGCCAGCCTTACGATACCGGTTGCCGAGCCATATTGTTCCAGACATCCGCGCTTGCCGCAGCCGCAGGTCTCTTCTTCCTCTTCATCTACGAACATATGTCCAATCTCACCGCCGGCGCCATTCGACCCGTTTATGATTTTTCCATCTATAATTACGCCGCCGCCTACACCGGTTCCAAGCGTAATCATGACGACATTTTTATAACCCTTTCCTCCGCCCTGCCACATCTCGCCCAGGGCAGCTACGTTTGCGTCGTTACAGACCTTGACCTTAAGCCCTGTCTTCGCTCCCAGCTCTTTTGCCACGTCTACGCGTTCCCAGCCCAGATTTACACAGCCGGATACAACCGACTCCTGAATCACCGGCCCCGGCACACCGATGCCGATGCCTTCTACACTTTCTTTCGAAATACCGTCCTGTACCAGTCTTCCTTCAATGACTGCTGCTACATCATCTAATATGGAACTGCCATTATCGGCTGTATTGGTCGGGACCTCCCATTTATCCACCATATGGCCTGACATCTCAAACAGGCTCATTTTTATCGTTGTTCCACCGATGTCCACACCAAATCCATACTCTTTCATGCTCTTTCTCCTTTTCCATCGTTATACTGCCGGGATTTTATCCTTTCGCGCTGCCCGCTGTGATTCCAGAGCTTACTCAGACTAAGAAAGCAGACGGGACTTCCCGCAAAACATCTGCTGCCGGTCGGCTCCGGTTTTCATGCATAACGAATGCTCAGCTGCGGCAGACCATATCCATTTTCCCGTAACAGCCTTGTAATTAGTATAGAAGAATTTGCAAAACATGTCAATGTAGAAAAACATTCCCATAAAAGAAGTTGTTATAAAAGGGTTACTATTCACAGCCCAATGTCATTCACTTAAGCTTTGCCAGTATGTAACAATTCAGATAAGGTGTTACATATTGGCTGTGCGAACGCCGGGAGACAGGCCGGCACCCCTCAGCCTGCGTCCGGGTATCCACAAATGTAACACCTGCCCGCCCTATTTTTCAAAGCGAACCTTTATATATCACCAAGGCACTCTGTTAAAATCTGGTTTACAATCGCCGGATTCGCCTTCCCCTTCATTGCCTTCATCGTCTGGCCCACCAAATATCCGATTGCTTTCTGTTTCCCGTTTTTATAATCTTCCACTGATTTTGGATTTTCTTTTATGATCTGTTCGATTACGCTGCGCAGCTTTCCTTCATCATTGACAGATTTCAGTCCTTTTTCTTCCACATACTGCACTGGATCTACATTATTATGGAAGACTTCCACAAACACTTCTTTTGCAACTGTATTCGTCACCTGCCCGGAGTCCGCCAGCTCCACGATTTTTGCCAGATTTTCGGGCGAAAATGAGATGTCCTCCGGCTCTTTGCCGCTTTCATTTAACAGACGCATGGTCTCGCCCATCAGCCAGTTGGACACTTTCTTTGGCTTTTCACAGATCTTCACAGCTGCCTCAAACAAATCAGCCAGTTTTTTAGAACCGGTAATAATATCCGCGTCATAATCCGGCAGCCCATACTGTTCTTTGTAGAGCACGATCTTCTCATCACGCAGCTGAGGCTGTCTCGCACGAATCTGCGCAAGCCATTCCTCGCTGATTACAATCGGCACCAGATCCGGTTCCGGAAAATAACGGTAATCCTGTGCGTCTTCTTTGGAACGCATAGCATAAGAATACCCTTTTGCATCGTCCCACCGCCTTGTCTCTTGTACGACCGCTTCCCCAGACTCCAGCAGGTCAATCTGACGGTTTGTTTCGTTTTCAATCGCCCTTGCAATCGCCTTGAAAGAATTCAAATTCTTCATCTCAGTTCGGGTGCCGAAGCTGTCCGTCCCCCTCTCCCGCACAGACAGGTTCACATCCGCCCTCATCGAGCCTTCCTGAAGCTTACAGTCAGAAGCGCCCAGATACTGAATCGTCGTGCGCAGCTTATCCAGATAAGCTATGACTTCCTGTGCTGAACGCATATCCGGCTCGGATACGATTTCAATCAGCGGCACGCCAGAGCGGTTATAATCTACCAAGGATACATCATCCCACTCGTCGTGAATCAGCTTTCCGGCATCCTCTTCCATATGAATCTCATGAATCCCGATCAGCTTTTTTCCTGACTCTGTCTGAATTTCAACACTGCCGTTTCGGCAAATCGGCAGATAAAGCTGGGAGATCTGGTAATTCTGCGGATTATCAGGGTAAAAATAGTTCTTTCGGTCAAATTTGCTGTATTTTGTAATCTCACAATTCAATGCCAGCCCTACGGCAGCAGCATATTCCACAACCTGTTTATTTAACACTGGCAGAGAACCCGGCATTCCCGTACAGACCGGGCAGGTATGTGTATTCGGCGCTGCTCCGAATGCAGTCGAACACCCGCAGAAAATCTTGGTCTTTGTCGCCAGTTCTACATGGACTTCCAGTCCGATGACAGTTTCATATTCTTTCATGATGCGTCTCCTTTCTGCCCGTAAAAATGTGTATATTCAGCCATATGGGAGCTTTCATTTTCTTTCATCCGCTCTTCCTTTCTGCACTGCACATAAATCACGTATATTTAAAGGCTTTCATATCCTTTTATCGGCTCATCACTTCAGCACGTTTTATACATATTTTCAGCCATGAAAGGATTTAAACTCCTTCTTTCTGCTACGCATATGGGCATCTGGCATATGATCTCGTCTGTTCAAAAGCATATGCCGCACGTATGATTTTTTTCTCCTGAAAGCAGTCTCCGATCAGCTGCATACCAATCGGCAGTCCCTTCCCGTCTATGCCGACTGGTATCGATATGCCGGGAAGTCCTGCCAGATTGACAGAAATCGTATAAATATCCCCCAGATACATTTTGATCGGATCTGACAGGCTCTTGCCTATTTCCAAAGCCGTTGTCGGCGCTGCAGGCCCAAGTATCACATCGTAACGGGAAAACGCCTGATCGAATGCCTGCTTTATCAGCGCTTTTGTACGCAGGGCTTTCAGATAATAAGCATCATAATAACCAGAGCTTAATACAAATGAGCCAAGCATAATGCGTCGTTTTACCTCTGCGCCAAAGCCTTCCGAACGGGATTTTTTATACATATCATGAAGTCCCTCATACTGCTCGGCACGCCAGCCGTATTTCACGCCGTCAAACCGCTCCAGATTAGAGCTTGCCTCTGCACAGGCTATGACATAGTATGCAGGAACTGCGTATTCCACAAGGCTTAAATCAAATTCTTCTACTACAGCTCCTTTATCCTTTAATACATCCGCTGCATTTAATACTGCTGCCCTGACCTCATCATCCAGTCCATTCCCAAAATAATCTCTTGGAATACCGATTCTCATGCCTGACACATCATCGATCAGCGCGCTGTTAAAGTCAGTGTCGCATCGCATGACGCTTGTAGAATCCTTTGTGTCATGCGATGAGATTGCTTCTAAGACCGCTGCACAGTCTGACACATCTTTGGCAATCGGGCCGATTTGATCTAAGGAAGAGCCATAGGCAATCAGTCCGTAACGGGACACCGTGCCATAAGTGGGCTTGATGCCCGTAACCCCGCAGAACGCGCTCGGCTGACGGATGGATCCGCCCGTATCTGAACCCAGAGCATAAGCACATTCTTCTGATGCCACTGCTGCACAGGACCCGCCGGATGAGCCTCCCGGTACATGAGCCAGATTCCATGGATTTTTCACAGCTCCATAATAGGAAGTCTCACTCGTAGAACCCATTGCAAACTCATCCATATTTGTTTTTCCTAAGACCACTGCACCTGCTTCTTTTAACCGGCATACTGCTTCCGCCGTATAACACGGCACATAATTTGACAGCATTTTCGAACCGCACGTCGTAAGCAGCCCTTTGGTACACAGATTGTCCTTCACTGCCGCCGGTACACCGGCGAGTGCCCCGGTCAGCTCTCCTGAATCTATTTTTTTCTGTATTTCCTGCGCCTGCTGATATGCACCCTCCTCATCTACTGTCACAAAACTATTTAAATCAGATTCCTTTTGTCTGATCTGGGAAAGCGCATCATCTACAGCCTCTTTCACTGATATTTCCCTCGCCTGAATCTTCTTTCCCAGCTCAACAGCTGTCAAGCTTGTAAGGCTCATAGATTCTCCTCCTTCATATATATCATGCAAATGTCTCCGGCACCGCTTGGCTTCCTTCCATACCTATGCAAATGTCTTCGGCACTGCAAAGCTTTGATCTTTCTTTGCCGGAGCATTTGACAGTGTATCTTCATGCCCATCTCCATTTGTAACAAGATCTTCACGGTACACATTGGTGGTCAGAAACGCATGAGACATCGGCTCCACTCCCATAGTATCAAGCTCATTCAGCTTGTCGATATAATCGAGCATACTTTCCATATCTTTTTTGGCTCCAGCCTTTTCTTCTTCTGACAAGTCTAATTTCGCAAGAATTCCCACGTACTCCAGCGTTTCATCTGAAATTATATTCGCCATATCATTCCCTCTTTTCTCGCCTTATCCGCTCCATACCCATACTACATTTACGCCAGAACAGCCAGTATCATTTGCCATTCATCTATGCACATATTCGTATATGCACTTTTGTAACTGTGGTTATCGGCTAAATCAAACACCCTTCAGCTATGCACGTATTCGTATATGCACCTCTCTCAGCTGCTGCTCAGTGACTGCATTCGGCGCGCCGCACATCAGATCCTGCGCGTTGCCGTTCATCGGATACGCAATCACTTCCCGGATATTATCTTCCCCGCGCAGCAGCATAATCATACGGTCTATCCCCGGAGCCATGCCCGCATGAGGCGGCGCCCCGAATTGAAATGCATTGTACAGCGCCCCGAACTTTGCCTTCAATGTCTCCTCGTCATATCCCGCGATCTCAAATGCCTTTACCATCGTCTTTAAATCATGATTGCGGACAGCACCGGACGAAATCTCCACCCCATTGCACACTATATCATACTGGTACGCCAGAATCTCATATGGATCCTTTGTATTCAAGGCCTCCAGTCCGCCCTGCGGCATTGAAAACGGATTATGAGTAAATCCCGGCTTTTTTGTCTCCGGATCCTTTTCATACATCGGAAAATCATTAACGTAGCAAAACCGAAATGCGTTTTTTTCAATCAAATCCAGCTTCTCTCCCAGCTCTGTACGAATCATTCCGGCAAAATATGCTGCCCGTGCTTTCGTATCCGCTATAAAGAAGATCGTATCACCCGTTTCAAGCCCGGCAAGCTCACGAAATTCTTCCTTGCACTCATCCGGGATAAATTTATCGATCGGCCCCTTATAAGTGCCATCTTCCATCACTTCCAGATAGCCTAAGCCTCCCATGCCAATACCCGTCGCAAACGCAAGCAGCTTCTCATGAAAGCCCTTTGACATTTCTTCATGAACACGAATCGCACGCACTGTCTTTTTCAAAAACGGCTGAAATGTGCATTTCTGGAAAAATTCTGTCACATCTATAATGCGGAGCGGATTTCTAAGGTCCGGCTTATCCGTACCAAACTCAAGCATAGCCTGCTCATAACTAATAACCGGATACGGCGCTTTTGTTACTCTGCTGCCCTGAGGGGCGAACTTCTCAAAGGCTGCTGTCAGCACTTCCTCCCCGACTGCAAAGACTTCCTCCTGCGTCGCAAAGCTCATCTCAAAATCAAGCTGGTAAAACTCTCCCGGTGAACGATCTGCCCTTGCATCCTCATCCCGAAAGCAGGGAGCAATCTGAAAATATTTATCAAAGCCCGACACCATCAGCAGCTGCTTATACTGCTGCGGTGCCTGCGGGAGTGCGTAAAACATCCCCTTATATTTTCTCGAAGGCACGATATAATCTCTCGCCCCTTCCGGCGAAGAAGCACATAGAATCGGTGTCTGAATCTCTAAAAATCCCAATTCCATCATCTTCTGGCGCAGAAATGCGATCACCTGAGACCGAAATATGATATTGTCTCGGACTTTCTGATTGCGCAGATCCAGATAACGATACTTTAAGCGCACATCTTCACGCACTTCCCTGCTGGTCTGTA
This sequence comes from uncultured Eubacterium sp., assembly GCA_947385875.1. Lineage (GTDB taxonomy): Bacteria > Bacillota > Clostridia > Lachnospirales > Lachnospiraceae > Eubacterium_J. The sequence goes on from CANDMV010000040.1 coordinate 27,565, forward strand.
TTTCAAACGGCAGATTCTGATAGACATCTCCCAGTATCTGTATTTCGTGCGCTTCCAGCTCGATTGTTCCGGTAGGAATCTTTGGGTTATATGTCTCCTCATCCCTTTTTTCAATCACGCCTTTTATGGAAACTGCCTGTTCTTTCCGAATTCCCGCAAGCAGGCTGCCGTCACGGATAACGACCTGCATGACGGCATACATATCTCTTATATCCAAAAATGATATACCTCCGTGGTCACGGATATTTTCTACCCATCCGGCAATTCGTATTTCCTTATCAAGATCTGCTTCACTTACATGCTCGATTGTCATGTCCCTATAAATATTGCTCATTATTCAGCTCTCCTTTCTACGATTCCGGCACTCTATTTTTATCAGGCATTCAGATGGCTGTCTTTTTTTAGATTTCACCAACCGATAGCAGGAACTGCATCCTCAGTTCCGTGACAGCTTTCTTTAAAATGCACATACAAAAAGCCCCGGAATACTTTATTTGTATTCCGGGGCGAATAAGCAATTCTTATGGCTGCTGACAGCCTACTGCATTATCCGCGGTACCACCCGCATTGAGCCGCCCTGACAAAACACTGCTTTCACAGATTTCTTTCAGACAGCCCCACTCTATGTGCTTAACGCGCACGACGTACCGTCCTAATTAAATCTAAATCTATTTTATCTCATTCCTATTTCTTATTCATATTATCTCATAATGCTTCAGCACAACAAAATAATATCCATAGATCCATATTCAGACGGTCTGCTCCAGAGTGTTCCCTGTCTCTTCTCTTCCAAACAGCGCTCTCAGTCGGTGACGCTGTATTCCTGTCGGCCTCTAAAGAGCAGAGTCTCCTTCACTGCATTTCTCATAATGTAAATGTATCCTATCACAATTTTATCTCTGATGCAAGAGAAATTTCACCGCTAATATTATTTATTTATATTCTTAAGCATTTTAATGATTCGGCTTAATTTTATAAGGAAAAGCCGTATATTATGAAGCATCCTACAGCATCTTAATAGTCCGGTTTCATTTTATATATTTAAAAAAAGCAGCATATTTAACCAGACATTTTAATACATTTATGATTTTATTTCATTTATATATCCGTAATAAAACTGAATACTTATCCAAGCAGATATTGAGCCATCACATAATTGCTAAGGTCTATGCCGTAATCTGTCAGACAGTATCCATGCGCAGTCTTCTTTATCAAATTCTGTTTTAATTGTTTATCTAGCACATCTTCATATACATCTTCCATGCTCTTTGAAAACTGCTGATAAAAATCTTTTGCAATAACTCCACACATCATGCGCAGCCCTAAAAACATAAACTCCTCCATCTGGGCATCTGTATCCAGACATTCTCTATGTATATGCCATTTCGATGAAAAACCTTCTCTATGTTCATTCTCTTCCAAAGAAAAACATTCTGCCAGATATTCGTTCAAGTCCGATCCATTCGAAAATCGGACATTCCCTATAAAAGAAGCTGCTCCAAGTCCAATCCCCAGATAATCCTTTCGCGTCCAGTAGCCGATATTATGCCTGCATTCAAATCCTTCTCTTGCGTAATTTGAGATTTCATATCTTTGATAACCCTCGCTTTTCAGCAGCTCCTTGGTCAGCGTGTACATCCCGCGCTCTTCTTCTTCGCTAGGAAGCAGAAGCTGCTGCTTCCCTATTTCCCGCAGCTTCTCTGCCTGACCGAACCGCTCATAAAAGGGTGTCCCCTCTTCAATGATTAGGCTGTATGCAGATATATGTTCTGGCTGCAATTTTAAGATTTCATGCAGCGTATACTCATAATCTTGTAATTTTTGGCCCGGAAGTGAAGATATAATATCTATATTTATATTTTCAAATCCCATATCGCGCGCTAGCATATAATTGGATACCGACTGCTCGTGCGTATGGATTCTGCCGAGCATTTCAAGCTCCCTGTCGTCTGCTGACTGCATCCCCATGCTGAGCCTGTTAATACCGGATGTCTTATATGCCCGCAGTCTGCCAGCATCCAATGTACCAGGATTACACTCCATCGTAATCTCTGCATCCGGCAGGATATGAAAATCATGATAGAGCTGCTCCAACAGACTATTCACCAACGCAGCATCTAGAATCGAGGGTGTCCCGCCGCCGATAAAAACCGTCACAACCTCATAATCCGCATAAAGCTTTGATACCGTTCTTATTTCCTGAATCATCTGCATGACATATCGCTGCTGCACTTCGTCTGTAGCTGGCGCTGACAAAAAATCACAGTAGCTGCACTTCTTTCTACAGAATGGAATATGAAGATACAATTCGAGGTTTTTCATTTCAACTTACATTCCTTTCGTTCAGGAATATACCGCATACATTTAATAAATTCAATCAATCCGGGATTCCTTCAAAACTAGACTTTCCGACTAAATCTATCATTAATCTTCATCCAATTTTAACACACTCATAAATGCTTCCTGTGGAATCTCTACGCTGCCGACCTGACGCATACGCTTCTTGCCCTCTTTCTGCTTTTCCAACAGCTTCTTTTTACGGGTAATATCACCGCCATAGCATTTCGCCAGTACATCCTTGCGCATGGCACGCACAGTCTCTCTGGCAATGACCCTGCTGCCGACTGCTGCCTGGATCGGAATCTCAAATAGATGCCTAGGGATTTCATCCTTGAGCTTTTCACACATTTTGCGCCCGCGCTCGTAGGCTGTTCCGGAAAATACAATAAAAGACAGGGCATCCACTTCTTCTTTGTTGATCAGGATGTCCAGCTTTACCAGCTCGGATTTTACATATCCCTTTAATTCATAGTCAAAAGACGCATATCCTCTGGAACGGGACTTTAGGGCATCAAAAAAATCATAGATAATTTCATTGAGCGGCATCACATATTTTAAACGCGCCCTGGTTTCCTCCAGATATTCCATGCTCACATATTCGCCGCGCCGCTGCTGGCACAGGTCCATAATCGCCCCGATATATTCGCTGGAAACCATAATCTCCGCATCCACCACCGGCTCTTCCATATAGTCAATCTCCGAAGGCTCAGGCAGATTCGACGGATTCGTAAGCTCGATCATCGTTCCATCCGTCTTATATACACGATAAATAACACCAGGAGCCGTTGTTACTAAATCCAGATTAAATTCTCTCTCCAGACGCTCCTGAATAATTTCCAGATGCAGCAGCCCTAAAAATCCACAGCGGAATCCAAATCCTAATGCGATAGATGTCTCCGCTTCAAACTGAAGCGCCGCATCATTTAACTGCAGCTTTTCCAATGCATCGCGCAGATCAGGGTATCTTTTGCTGTCTGCCGGATACAGTCCGCAGTAAACCATTGGATTGACTTTTTTATACCCCGGCAGAGGATGTTCGCACGGCCTGCCCGCTTCTGTCACAGTATCCCCGACACGGGTGTCTTTTACATTTTTCAGGCTTGCTGTAATATAGCCTACCATCCCGGCAGACAATTCCTCACATGGGATAAACTGTCCCGCTCCAAAATAGCCGACTTCTACGACCTCTGCTGATGCACCGGTAGCCATCATTTTTATCTTCGTCCCGCTTTTTACGGTGCCTTCTTTAATCCTGCAGAATACGATTACGCCTTTATA